>CACYCV010000220.1 GCA_902772955.1 uncultured Ruminococcus sp. | reverse complement strand
GGTAGCAGCAACAGGATGCTGGAATCTGGTGGGGTTAGTGGAGTTGCCAGTGATGGATACACCAACGTTCTCCATGTGCATGATAGCAACGCCTTCCTGAACATCGTCAGCGCCGTAGCACTTGACGGTAGCTCTCAGACCGGTGGAGAAGGGCTTCTCATAGACAACCTTCAGCTCAGCGGTTTTGTAGTCATACTTTGTCTCTACAAAGGTAAAGCCGTTGATACGGGAAATGATCTGTGCAGCGTCCTTGCCAAGGCCGTTGAGGATAACGCGCAGGGGTTTCTGACGAACCTTGTTGGCTTTTTCGGCAATACCGATTGCGCCTTCGGCAGCGGCAAAGGATTCATGGCCGGCCAGGAAGCAGAAGCACTCGGTTTCCTCTTCCAGGAGCATTTTGCCAAGATTGCCGTGGCCAAGACCAACCTTTCTGTGGTCAGCAACGGAACCGGGGATACAGAAGGCCTGAAGACCCTCACCGATAGCAGCGGCAGCGTCAGCCGCACGGCGGCAGCCCTTCTTGATGGCAATTGCCGCGCCAACGGTATATGCCCAGCAGGCATTTTCAAAGCAGATGGGCTGGATTTTCTTCACGAGGTTGTAAACGTCCAGTCCTGCATCCTTGGTGATTTTTTCAGCTTCTTCAATAGAAGCAATACCGTAGCTGTTCAATACGGCATTGATCTGGTCAATTCTTCTTTCGTATGATTCAAACAGAGCCATTTTCTTACTCCTTTCTCGGATCGATAATCTTTACTGCATCCGCAACACGGCCATACTGACCTTTTGCTTTTTCCCAGGCATCTGTGGGGCTGTCACCCTTTTTGATGAAATCTGTCATCTTTCCGAGACTGACAAACTGATAACCGATTACTTCGTTGTTTTCGTCCAGGGCAATACCGGTAACATAGCCTTCTGCCATCTCAAGATAGCGAACGCCCTTTTCTTTGGTGGCATACATGGTGCCGACCTGAGATCTCAGACCCTTGCCGAGATCCTCCAGACCTGCGCCGATGGCCAGACCGTCATCAGAGAAAGCACTCTGGCTTCTGCCATATACAATCTGCAAAAACAGCTCGCGCATGGCGGTATTGATAGCGTCACAGACAAGGTCTGTATTGAGGGCTTCCAGGATGGTCTTGCCCTGCAGGATTTCTGCAGCCATAGCTGCGGAATGAGTCATACCGGAGCAGCCGATCGTCTCAACCAGAGCCTCTTCAATCACGCCGTTTTTGACATTCAGTGTCAGCTTGCAAGCACCCTGCTGCGGTGCGCACCAGCCGATACCGTGTGTAAAACCGGAGATGTCTGTAATCTGCTTTGCGTGAACCCACTTGCCTTCTTCAGGAATCGGCGCCGGCTCATGCTTTGCACCCTTTGCGACAGGGCACATCATTTCAACCTCTTTTGTGTAAATCATTGTAATCTCCTTTCAGCCACCTGTCTGCCGGAACAAACAGATGTCATAAACTTTCAGAAGGTCTTGCGGCCTTCTGCGGGAGCAGACCACTCCCTATCAAAATGATTATAATATTTTTTGACCAAAATTTCAACAGAAAAATGTAAATTAATATGGTAATTTTCCGTTATTTTCCGGTAAGGCAGCCATCCCAGGTCTTGAGCAGGCAATGCCTTGCGGAAGCCTTCCTTTCCGTTTCTTCGCGGGGAAAAGAAGGCTGCGCCGCTCCGGTTTTCCGGGTATCCTGTCAAAATGCCACACCAAGGAGTCGGTATATTGGTGCTGTGGGTCGGGAAAAGTTCAGTTCAGATTGGCTTTGATAGCGGTCAGAAGCTCTTCGTATGTTTCATAAGCGGGAAGCTCAGGATTATCCGCCTTGATTTTATCGGTGCTCTTGAAGAGGAAGCCTGCCTTGCTGGCTTTGATCATGCCCAGATCGTTATAGCTGTCGCCGCTGGCAATGGTTTCGTAGCCAATGGACTGCAGTGCTTTCACGGTGGTATATTTGGAATTTTCAATTCTCATTTTGAAGCCGGTGATTTCTCCGCTTTCGGCCACCTCCAGCGTATTGCAGAAAATAGTTGGCCAGCCCAGCTTTTTCATGAGAGGTTTGGCAAACTGGGTGAAGGTGTCACTGATAATAATCACCTGTGTCAGAGAACGCAGCTCGTTCAGAAAATCCTTTGCGCCGGGCATGGGGTCAATTTTTGCGATAGTATCCTGAATTTCCTTCAGACCAAGTCCGTGTTCCTTGAGAATAGCAAGTCTGTATTTCATCAGCTTGTCATAGTCCGGTTCATCACGGGTTGTTTTTTTCAGTTCAGGAATACCGCTTGCTTCTGCAAAGGCAATCCAGATTTCAGGCACCAAAACGCCTTCCAGATCCAGACATACGATATCCATTTTTCATTACTCCTTTGATACATAAAATCTTGCCCGGAATCCGTTCCGGACAATGCTATTATACCATATCTTTTCTCCAAAGAAAAGAAAAAAGTGCGCGGGTGCACGGAGATCAACTTTCTTCTCCGGAATGTTGGGACTCTGTCCCAAACCCTGCCGGGGAAAACCCTTTTTTGAAAAAAAGGGTTATTCCCCGAACCCCTTTCCAAAAAAACTTGTG
>CACYCV010000219.1 GCA_902772955.1 uncultured Ruminococcus sp. | reverse complement strand
TCCGTCAGGAGCGTGATGAGCGGAAGCCGCGGCAGTAAACTGAGACACGGAAAAAATCAAGCGAAGCGCTGCCGCGAATTGACAGCGAAGGCACTCCGCCCGGTTATTTCACCATCATTGAGATACCGGGTGCAGGGACTGCGTCCCTGCCGAGGGGTCCAGGGGGCGAGAAGCCCCTTGGTGGGGTTTGGGGCAAAGCCCCAAGATTTCTGCCTGACGGCACAGGGCAATCAGGTCTTCATAGGTTTCCAGGGAGACAGCCTGTTTTCGCAGAGAAGCCGCTCCCTTGATACCCTTGAAATACCAGGCCGCGTGCTTGCGGGCCTCCCGCATGGCCAACGCTTCCCCTTTGTATTCACACATTCCGGCAATATGCCGCAGCAGAACGGAAATTCTTTCGGCCATGGAAATCGGCATAGAAGGCCTGTCATGTCCGATCAGCATGGCAATCTCCTGAAAAATCCACGGATTGCCCAGAGCGCCTCTGCCGATCATGACCAGATCACAGCCTGTCTGCTCCATCATCCGTGCCGCACCGGCAGCATCCGTCACATCGCCGTTGCCGATAACGGGAATCCGAAGCGCCTTTTTGACCCGGCGTATGATTTCCCAGTCCGCCGGCGGCATATACTGCTGCTCTCTTGTTCTGCCGTGTACCGCAACTGCATCTGCACCGTTTGCCTCACAGATTTGTGCCACCTCAACGGCATTGACGCTGCGGCTGTCCCATCCCTTGCGGATCTTTACGGTCACCGGCACCGAAACGGCATCCCTGACGGCCTTCACCAGTCTGCCGCACAGGGCAGGGTCCTTCATCAAAGCGGACCCACAGCCGTTTCCGGCAATTTTGGGAGCAGGACATCCCATATTGATATCGATAATGTCCGGCTCGTACTCCATGGCAATCCGGGCAGCCTCAGCCATTACCTCCGGTTCATTGCCGAAGAGCTGCACCGCTGCAGGTCGTTCTTCCCGGGAAAGCACCAACAGCTCTCTGGATTTTTCGCTTTGATAAACCAGCCCCTTGGCGCTGACCATCTCTCCCATCACATAAGCGGCGCCAAAGCCGACACATAATTCCCGGAAGGCTCTGTCTGTCACACCTGCCATGGGCGCCAGCGCCGCAAAGCCGTTGATCTGCACATTTCCTATCTTCATCTGATCACCTGTCATTCCATTATCCCGGTCAATCCGGATATCGGTCAGAAAAGCTCCGACAGTCTGATATCTGCCGATGACAGCACCTCTGCCTCAAGATCCTGCCCGTCAAGAACCGTAAACGTCTTTTTCTTCCGATTATAACCGATACGGGAAGCATAAGGACGATAGACCGAATAGAATCCGGCATAATCCAGTGCGCCGGACAGCGTTGCTTCTCCGGCCAGACGCTGCCGCTCGTTTTGGGAGGCATTTTTTTCCGGCAGCACATCGTGGGTGTATTTTCCCCGGAACGAAGAAGTAATCGACCCTTTTAGTATTCCCTGATAGTATTGCTGCACCGCTGCCGTTATTTCCTCGGCAGCATATTTTTGTGTCTCCTGTGTCAGTCTGTCCAGATTGGCATATTTAAAGATAAAATACAGAGTCTGGGTGGTGGAATTCATGGTCAGCGCCTCTGCGGAATGAACGTTTTCACTAAAGTAAATGTGCGCTTCATGATCGTAGGCAAAATACTTCAGCCGCCCGTTGAACATATCGTAAAATCTGGTATATTGTCTGTTATCATAGCCGAAGTATTCCAACGCACCCGCTACCGTACAGTAATCCGCCAGATTTCTGCGCTCTTCGGCAGAGCTGTCCTTGTCCGGCAGCTCATCGTGAAACTGCCTGGGCGTATAGGTGTCGGTGTTGATGGTACCGTTCACCACGCCGATGTAATAAAGCTTCAGCATCTTTTCCAGAAGTCTTGCATACAGCTCCGGGTTGGTTTTCATAAAATCCGGCAGCTCCTCAACCCCTTTGATTTCCTGAAATTCATAGGAAACCTCCGTCCAGTCCTCCTCGGATTCCTCCACCGGGGGTCTGGAGGCCTTGGACCATTTGACAACCCGGCTGACACGTTCGTCCTCCGGTGCTTCGCCGCAGGCAGCGCAGGAAAGGATACAAGCGATCCCGAATAATACACAGAGAATTTTTTTCATCCTTTGTTTCTTCCTCTCTTCCGGAAACCTGCCGTTTCCCCGTCAGTTGCTGTCCCTTCCCACAGCAGGCACAGCGTCTGCCGAGAAGAGCAGCCGCAGATCCACAGTGTCGGCATAACCGTCAGGATCCAGCCCGTTGGCCGCTTCAAACTGCAGCACAGCCTCCTGGGTTGCGGGACCGTAGTAGCCTGTTGGCTCACTGTCCAGATAGCCCAGTACACTGAGACGGTTCTGAATTTTGGTGACATCATCACCGGATTCGGTAATACCGTATTCCAGTCCGTCCGTGATGGTCAGAGAATCGTCTGCCGTCACCACCATAGAAATGCCGCTGACCTCCCGGGAAGCTTCCTCTGAGGCTTCTTCACTGCTTTCGTCAGAGGGTTCCTCCGAGGTCAGGGTACTGCTTTCTTCGGGGGTGCTGCTTTCCTCCCGGGTACTGCTTTCCTCAGACGTCTCCTTGGAGGATTCCGTCTGTCCGTGGGGTGCCTTCAACTCCGGATACATGGTTTCGATGAGGAAGGAAAGCACCTCTGTCAGGCTGTTGCCCTGTCTCTGAAAAAGCTGGGCATCGATTTCATAGATCCGGTCGGCACGAACCGCTCTGAGATTGGCAAACCGGCTGTCAGACTTGAGCTTGGATTTGACACCGATAGCACAGAAAATATAATCCGGATCGTTGAGAATCAGGCTGTTCAGCTTTTGTCCGTCATTATCTTCTGTTGCACAGATATTGACGGTATTCGTGTAATCAAACAGCTTTCCGGCCAGGGTTCTTTCCGTAGCGGCATTACCGTCAATATCATAAAGATAGCAGGCCTTTTTGACCACATTGCTTTTGGGAACGAGTCTTTGCAGATCTCCCATGGTCATGATAATGGATTTGGCTTTTTCGTTACCGTTTTCCTTTCCCGTATAGTTACCGTCGGCAATCCTGCACACGTTTTCATAGAGCATGGTCAGCTCGGACGTGGTTTTGGCGGGCATCATAATCAGGACAGGAATGTTCTTTTCTTCAAGCTGGCTATAAATCTCGTCCTTGATGGATTTATCTGCAAATACCACATCCGGGTGCATCTCGACAATCTTCTGCAGATGGGGCTGGTCTTTGGCTCCCACCGAAGGAAGCGCGCTGATTTCCGCCTGGGTACAGTCATCCGAACGGGCGGAAATTCTGCTTCCGTAGCCGCAGGCAATCAGAATGTCCGCAATGGAATCACTCAGGCAAACAATGGATTCCGGCTTTTTTTCAAAGGTATAACTGGCCAGCGTCACCGGGTATTCTCCCGATGAAGCGGACGAACAGGCAGCACAGGACAGAATCATCAGCACTGCCATCAAAAGAACAAGGCATTTTTTCATGATATAACTCCCTTTGTCAATTTCAATCGCTTCTGCCGTACGGAAACCAACTTTCTTCTCCGGAATATCGGGACTCTGTCCCAAACCCTGCCGGAGGAAACCCTTTTTTCAAAAAAAGGGTTATTTCCCGGACCCCTTTCCAAAAAACCTGTGTCTTTTCTATATAAAAATCAACAGAAAAAGGGTAAATTTTTAAAAATTGATTTCCCTGCTTCTGCCGCTGAGGGCAGGACTCATCCGGCGGCGTTTTCCGCTTCCAGGGCGGCAATATATTGTCTTGCGCAGCGCGGAGAACGGCCTCCCCGCTCTATCGCAAAGCTCTCGGCTCCGGCTGTCAGGTCGTCTATGCTCACAGAGAGCTTCTTTTCCCGCGCCAGAGCAAACACAATTTCCAGATACTGCTCCTTGCCGGGCTTGGAGAAATTGACCGACAAGCCGAAGCGGTCTGCCAGTGACAGAGTTTCCTGAATGGTATCGTTGATATGGATATCATCCCCGCTGCGTTCGGAAAAATTCTCTCTGACAATATGGCGGCGGTTGGAGGTGGCATAAATCAGGGTATTCTGCGGACGTGCCGCCAGGCTTCCCTCCAGCACGGCCTTGAGCTGTGCATAGGTTTTGTCCTCCCCGGAGAAGGACAGGTCATCAATGAAAATAATGAATTTCAGAGGCACGGCAGCGATTTTTTCCACCAGCAGCGGAAAATCCGACAGGCGCTCCTTGGGCATTTCAATCATTCTCAGTCCTCTTGTATAGTATTCGTTCAGAATTGCCTTTACCGTAGAGGACTTGCCGGTTCCTCTGTCTCCGTACAGCAGACAGTTATTGCTCTGAACCCCATTAAGAAAGGCAAGGGTGTTATCCACCACCAGCTTTCTCTGCAGATCATAGGTTTTCAGGGAGGAAATCGCAATGGGATCGGGATAGGGTACCGGACGGACAGAGCAATCCCGCCAGATAAATGCCCGATAAGCCGCATACATACCGCATCCGTTGCGATGATGATAATCCGCCAGCGTGTCTATGATCGCATCCTCATGCAAAAACTCCCTCACCGGAGTTCCCACTTCCCAGCGGGGGAGATTATTGGCAACCGTTCCCAATTCGTCACGGTACAGATAATCCCGCAGGATGGTTTCAGGAGACAGGAGACTGGCTCTCCGGATGACCGAAAGGTCCCTGCGTACCGCCTGAATCACCTTGGAGGGCAGCTCCTTTTCTTTGCCGGCTGCCGCCGCCCGGGAAAAGGCATTTTCATCCACCAGAGCTGCTCCTGTCAGGCAGCGGGAAAAATTGCCCACTGCCTCCTTGTCGCAAAGCAGGGAAAAGAAATCTCCCCACGCCTGTGCAAATTCATACACCGGCTTTGCCTGTGCGCTCAACAGACGAAAATAGGCCGCCCCCACCGTCCGGCTGAGCAATCCTTTATATATGGAAAGCGACGACATCATCAGAGCCGCTTCTTTGGTTGCATTCATTGCGTCATCTCCTTTACGGATTTTCCGTGATCTGCTGACAGACCTGCCGAATGGCAGAGTGTCTCGCAGATACTATTTTACAATGAAATGCCGCTGTCGTCAATTTGAAAAAACTAAAAAAACGTGCAATTTCCAAAAAAGTCGTGTTATAATAGAAGTATCGGATACCTGATTAATCAACATACTGTGGGGAATGCCCATGAATAAAAAACAAAATTCTTCCAAAAACCTGATCTCACCGCATTTTTTGCCGGTTTCCCGGATTCGTCTGAGCCTGCTGCTGCTGTTTTGTCTGGGAATCATCCTGCTGTTCTGGAGGTTTTCTCCTGTTCCCAGTCTGATTACCGGCGGGCTGATACTGCTGGGCTATCTTCTGGTTCTGTTTGTCCTGCTGCCGCCCTATTATCGCCGCTACGCCTGTTTTGTGGGAGAAAAATCCCTCCTGATCCGCAAGGGACTGCTGATCGAGCGCCGGATCACCATAGACTACCAAAAAATCCAATACTGCATCATTTCCCAGGGATTCTTTCAGAAAAGGTTTCGTGTCTGCTCTGTCTGGATTCTGATGGCGGGTACCTTTGAAATCATCCGTCATGTTTCCGCCAAGGACGCTCATCACATCCGCCGGCTGATCCGGAGTCATATAGCAGAACAGGAGGGATCTCATGACTGATGACCGGAAATTTCACAAAACCCACCCCTATTCCTTTGTCCGACATTTAAAGCTTTCCGTGCTGCTGATTCTGTTGTCGGTGCTGCAGCAGTTTCTGGTACGTCCTCAGGATATTATTACCCTGATTTCCTCCCTGAGTCTGAACGCACTGTACCTGCTGGGCATTACCGGCTATTATCTGAGAGCCTATCAGCAGACCTGTTACCGCCTGGACCCGGACGGCATTCAGATCCGCAGCGGTGTGTTTCTGCACAAGCGCTATCTGCTTCCCTTTTGCCGTCTGCAAACCATTGTGTTTTACCGAAGCTTTTTTTCTACATTATTTGGCGCTCAGAAGCTGTCTCTGGACACGCCTGCCGGTATCCGGCGATCCTATGACAGCTCCGCCTATATTTCCGGGAGGATGGCGCAGAACGTCAAGCAGCGCCTGTTTCATAACACCTCCGTTCTCTGCAGCTTCAAAGCAAATCCTGTCAGTCTGATTCTTATGTCTGCCATCTGGTCCAATCCCATTACCGGTCTGGTGTTTATTGTTCCCGTCATTCACGGTGCCGGACAGATTATCGGAACCGGAATGACAAGATCCCTGGTGGAGGGAACCCTGAATTCTCAGCACTATCTGACTGCCCACATGATTTCTCCGGCCGCCTCTGCCTTAGCCGCCCTGATTCTTATATGCTGGGCCTTGTCCATGCTGCTGTTTTTTATGCGCCACGCAGGGTTCCGGACCTCCCGCATCGGCGGCTATCTGGTAGTGGCCAGGGGACTGATCAGTCACAGCACCACCTGTATCCTACAACAGGCCGTCACCGCTGTCAGCGTGGACCAGAGCCTGTTTATGAAGCTGCTGCAGAGAAAAACAGCTTCTGTTTCCGTCATGGGCTCCGGCAGACTCCGGGGTGACAAAGGTCTGCTTCTCTGTTCGGAAGCGGGAGATTCCCTGGAAAAAAAGCTGCACGAGCTGACGGATATTTCCTTTTCGGAAGAAAAAAGCGTCTACATTGCCCGGGGAACCCTGTTTTCTTACCTTCGCTTTCCCCTGATTCTGCTCTGCCTCTCCCCGGTGTATCTGTTTGTCAATCTCCAGGTGGCCTTCTTCCGGCAGATTGGTCTGCTTCTTTCCGTTTTTCTCCTGTCGGGGTCTTTGTGGTGGCTGCTGTTCCGTTTGTTTGCCCATCGGCATTCCCGGATCGGCATCAGCGGACAGCATCTGCTGCTGTGCGGTTTCCGCCGCCTGATGCTCAAAACCTATTATATCCCCAAAAACAGGATTGCACGGGTCGAATTCCGCCGCAGCCGCTTCCAGAAACGGTCGGGAAGATGTACCCTCCGGGTGTACCTCACCTCCGAAAGAAGAAAAGTCTGTACCATCCGGCAGCTTCCCTATGCTCAGGCACAAACGCTGCTTTGTGAAGCTTTTGACACACGTCCCGCAGGAAATCCGGATTTGGGATAAGGCTCCATAAAAATAAAAAATAAAAGACGGTGATATGATGAATACTCCCCTTGCTGATCGGCTGCGTCCTCAGAATCTGGAGGATATTGCGGGCCAGCATCATCTTCTGGATGAAAATAAACCCCTGCGCAGAATCATTGCGTCAGGACAGATTCCCAATATGATTTTTTATGGCCCCTCCGGCGTGGGCAAAACGACCCTTGCCGCTATCATTGCCAGACAAACCAACCGTACCCTTCGCAAGCTGAACGGAACCACCGCTACCACTGCCGATATCCGCAATATTGTGGAGGAGCTTTCCGGCTTCAGCGGATTGAACGGGATTCTCCTGTATCTGGACGAAATCCAGTATTTCAATAAGAAACAGCAGCAAACACTCCTGGAATTTATTGAAAACGGCAGCATTACACTCATCGCTTCCACCACTGAAAATCCTTATTTCTATGTCTACAGCGCAATTCTCAGCCGGTCAACGGTCTTTGAATTCAAACCCCTGGAAAAAAACGACGTGGAAAAAGCCGTCAACCGTGCTATCCGCCTGCTTTGTGAGGAAAGCGGTGAGGAAATCGTCTTTTCGGAAAAAGCAGTGGAACATATTGCCTATGCCTGTGGCGGCGATGTGAGGAAGGCTGTCAATGCAGTGGAACTTTCCACCATTTCGACACCGCCGGTGGAAAACCGTCGGGAGGTCAGCATGGAAACCGTAACAGCCCTGACACAGAAAAGCGCTATGAAATATGACCGTGACGGTGATGAACATTACGATCTGCTGTCGGCCTTCCAGAAATCCATGCGGGGATCCGATCCGGATGCGGCGATTCATTATCTTGCCCGCATTCTGGCCGCGGACGATCTTCCCTCCGCCTGCCGGAGACTGATGGTGTGCGCCTGTGAGGATGTGGGACTGGCCAATCCTCAGATTATTCCCATTGTCAAGGCCGCAGTCGATGCCGCCATGATGGTAGGTCTGCCGGAAGCCAGAATTCCTTTGGCAGATGCCGTAGTACTGGTGGCGCTGTCACCCAAATCCAATTCCGCATATCTTGCCTTTGATAAAGCAATGGCGGATATCAAAAAGGGCAAAGGCGGCGGTTTTCCCAGGCAACTGCAAAATAAGCATTACGACAGCGCAGAGGTGGAGCATAAAGGACAGTTTTACCGTTATCCCCATGATTATCCCGATCATTGGGTTCGTCAGCAATACCTGCCCGATTCCCTTGCGGGAACCGTTTATTATGAACCGGGTCCCAACAAAACCGAACAGGCCTATGCTGACTATTGGAAAAAAATCAAATCCTGAACCGGCTTTGTCTCCAAGCCCCTTTGGCGTTTCGCACTCTGCGGAGTGCGCCCAGGGACTCTGTCCCTGGATCCTGCAAGCCTTTTGAAAAAGGCTTGAGCGAAAACTTTTGTGTTTGCGAAGCGTTCTTCCGGTGTGTGGTGCCCCCACGGGCAACTTGACAAATGCACAGCACATCCAGGCTTGTTGTTTAGTGGAGTTTTTTCAATGTACAAAACAATGGTTTTCAGCAAGCGAACGCATCGGTGTATGCAGGGGGCTTTCCGGTCGCCCCCTGCACCCCTTCGGATGGAAAATCAATGAGGAAAGCACCTGCCCAAGTATTTTCACAGCAGCTTACGCTGCTGTGAAGGGAGCAAAATAAGTTGGTGGCTTTGCCCCCAAGCCCCTTTGGCGTTTCGCACTCTGCGGAGTTCGCCCAGGGACTCTGTCCCTGGATCCTGCAAGCCTTTTTCAAAAGGCTTGAGCGAAAACTTTTGTGTTTGCAAAGCGTTCCGTTGGTCAAAAGAAAATCGTTCACAAGTGCGCCGCAAAATCTTACCCCTTTTTCTGTTGCTCTTTGATCCCCAAAACACAAGTTTTTTTGGAAAGGGTTTGGGACAGAGTCCCAGGATTCCGTGAAAAGTGGCCAAATTGTATTGTATTTTGGGAGAAAATATGATATAGTTTTTAGTATCATGTTTGATGGAGGTCAAAGAAATGATACGAAAAACAAGCCGTATGAAAAGATCAGCCGCAGCAATGATGGCAGCGATCCTTTTCGCACTCTGTTTTACGGTGCTGCTGAATACACCGCACATCTATGCAGAAAACGAAACGCAGCCGTCAGCAAGTGAAGATTTATCTCATGACAAACAGGAAGCTCAGGAAACCCAGAAGCCTCAGGAAATTCAGGAATACGATATCAAAAGCAAAACAATTGCCGTGGTCAGAGGAACCGCCGCAGATCGGATTGCTACCGTATTTGAGCAGGATTCCCGCTCGGATGTGGAACGCTATGCCGTACAGGAAGCGGTTTTGGGGGCACTAAGAGAAAAAACAGTGGATTGTGCCATTATGGACGAACAGCCTGCCCGGGAGCTGGCAGAAAAAAACTATGACATCTATGTCTATGAAATAGAGCAATCCTCTGTGGATTACGTTTTTTCCGTCGGCAAACAAAATCCCCAGCTGCTGACAAAAATCAATGCTGCTCTGAAAAAGCTGAAGGCAAACGGAACCATTGACGGGATTGTTGCCAATTATATCTGCACCGATGACCAACAGGGAAGAAATCCTTATCAGATCAAGCCGGACCTTGAAAGGGATGGTACAGTCACCCTGGGAGTTCTTGTGGGGCATAAGCCCTATGCGTATCTGGAAAACAGCAGCGCAGAAGGAAAAATCGTCGGCATTGATGTGGACATCATGCAGGCGGTCTGTGATGAACTGAAAATGAATCTGAATGTGGTCCGGACGGATGCGGACAATGCCGCCGGAGCATTGGCATACGATACCATTGATGTGGCTGCCGTGGCCTCCACCGATGCCAATACCTCCAGACTGATGCGGAATGTGGCAGATTTTTCCGATATCTATACTACTTCCACACAGGTATTTCTTTTCTATGATGAAAATGCCGTTGATCCCGAGGAAGAAAAACAACAGCAGGATGAAAAGGAAAAAGAAAAAGAACAAAGCACCTATGATTTTCACGGTAAAACCATTGGTGTTCAGACCGGCACCACCAGTGATGAGCTGGTTACTCCCTATGAAAAGGACGGTTCCGCTACCGTTGAACGCTACACCAAAGCGGCGGACGCCATTCAGGCACTGAAACAGAAAAAAATTGACTGCGTGGTAATTGATGAACAGCCGGCAAAAAAATTCTATGAGCTGAATCAATCGGATCTGCGCATCCTGAGGCAGGCTCTGTCCAGTGAGGACTATGCTCTCTGCTTCCGGAAAGGTAACAATGACCTGCGCAGCAAAATCAATAATGCCCTGAAAAAGCTGAAAGAGGACGGAATCATTGACCGGATTACCGCCAATTATATCGGCACGGACGAGGAACGGGGCAATCAGCCCTATCAGAAAAAGGATGTCCGGCGCAGCGGCACACTGGTAGTTGCCACCAATGCGGAATTCAAGCCCTATGAATATTTTGATCATGACCGGATTGTGGGCATTGATATTGACATCATGCAGGCGGTATGTGACGAAATCGGAATGGAGCTTTCCATTGAAAACATGGAATTTGATTCCATTCTTGCCGCCGTACAGGGAGGCAAGGCCGATGTTGGGGCCGCCGGCATCTCTGTAACAGAGGACCGTAAAAAATCCGTGGATTTTTCCGATGCCTATACCACCTCCAGACAGGTTATCATGATCTATGACAACAGCATTATCAAGAGTGTGGATGATCTTGTGGGCAAAACCATCGGTGTCCAGACCGGTACAACAGGCGATACCCTGGCAACCGGTTATGAAAAGGACGGTACCGCAACAATTGAACGTTATACCAAGGCGGCCGATGCCATTCAGTCCCTGAAGCAGAATAAAATTGACTGCGTCATTCTGGATGAGCAGCCGGCACTGGCATTTGTCAACAGCAACAGCGGCCTGCGAATTGTGGAGGAGGAATTTTCCGATGAGGATTATGCCTTCTGTGTCAGGAAGGGCGATACGGAGCTGCTGAATAAAATCAATAACGCTTTGAAAAAGCTGAAAGAGGACGGAACCCTGGACAAGATCAAAAAGAACTATGTGGGTACCGATGACGAAATCGGAAAGAACCCCTATCAGAAAAAGGATGTCCAGCGCAGCGGCACACTGGTAGTTGCCACCAATGCGGAATTTCCTCCTTATGAATACTTTGATCATGACAATATTGTCGGTATTGATATGGACATCATGCAGGCAGTGTGTGACGAAATCGGAATGGAGCTTACCATTGAAAACATGGAATTTGATTCCATTCTTGCCGCCGTACAGGGAGGCAAAGCACAGATAGGCGCTGCCGGAATTACCGTGACGGAGGACCGGAAAAAGCAGGTTGACTTTACGGATCCCTACACAACCTCCAAACAAGTCATTATCATCGGGGATAGGGAAAGCACCGGCAGTGAGCTTCCCTTCTGGGAAAGAATCAAGCACGACTTTGTGGATGAGGATCGCTGGCAGTACCTGGTTAACGGCCTGCTGGTCACACTGGAGATCACCGGACTGGCCATTCTGGTGGGCCTGCTGCTGGGCACGCTGATTGCCATTGTACGCACCATTCATGAACAGAACGGCAAGCTGATCATTCTGAATTTTATCTGTAAGCTCTATCTTACCGTTATCCGCGGAACCCCTGCCATGCTGCAGCTGCTGATTATCTATTATGCCGTTTTCAGCTCCGTACGGGTAAGCAAGGTACTGGTTGCAGTTGTAGCCTTTGGCATCAACTCCGCAGCCTATGTGGCGGAGGTCATCCGTTCCGGTATCAATGCCGTGGACAAGGGACAATTTGAAGCAGGATGCTGTCTTGGACTGAACTACCGGCGCACGATGTTTGGCATTATCATGCCCCAGGCATTCAAGAATATGCTGCCTGCCCTGCTGAACGAATTCATTGCCCTGCTGAAGGAAACGGCCATCTGCGGTTATATCGGTCTGATGGATCTGACCAAGGGCGGCGATATTATCCGTTCACAAACCTTTGACGTATTCCTGCCGTTGATTGCGGTAGCACTGATTTATCTGATTATCGTGATCATCCTGACACGCATTGTGACTATCCTGGAAAGAAGGCTGAAAAAACAATGAGAGAAATCGAGAACAAAGAAAAAAAGACCCAAGAAGATCCAATTGAAAAGAAGGAACTGGCAGAAAAAACAACAGCCGAAGAGAACACTTCGGAACAGTCAAAGGAATCCTCACGCAAAAAAATCGGAATCGTAGATAAAGAAAATATCCTGATTGAAGTGAATCGGCTCTGCAAGGAATTCAATAAGAATCAGGTGCTGAAAGGGATCACTACAACCGTCAAAAAAGGGGAGGTAGTTGCCATTATCGGTCCCTCCGGCTGCGGTAAATCTACCTTTCTGCGCTCCTTGAATCTGCTGGAAATTCCCACTTCCGGAACGATCTGGTTTGAAGGAACAGACATTACAGACAAAAGCGTCAATATCAATAAGATGCGTGAAAAAATGGGCATGGTATTCCAGCAGTTTAATCTGTTCAACAATATGACCGTCCTGAAAAACATTATGTATGCCCCTATCAAACTGAAAAAAATGACAAAAGAAGAAGCAGAAACCAAAGCCCGTGAACTATTGAAAAGAATCGGACTGTCCGAAAAAGCCAATGTCTATCCTTCCAGTCTTTCCGGCGGTCAGAAGCAGCGAATCGCCATTATCCGGGCGCTGGCCATGAATCCGGATGTCATGCTGTTTGACGAGCCAACCTCCGCTTTGGATCCGGAAATGGTAGGAGAGGTCCTGTCTCTGATCAAAGACCTGGCCAACAACGGAATGACCATGGTCATAGTCACCCACGAAATGGGCTTTGCCCGGGAGGTGGCAAACCGGGTAATTTTCATCAATGAAGGCGTGATTGCCGAAGAAAATACGCCGGATGAATTTTTCAACCATCCGCAAAACCCTCGTTTAAAGGATTTTTTGTCGAAAGTATTATAATTGAAGCTCAAAAACAATCCCCGACTCTTGGTAAATTTTCCAGAGTCGGGGATTGTTGCAGTTGATGGAAGAAGCACACGGCTATCATTCAGACCGAGCATTTGTCCGGATGGCTATCGGAAGAACGACCGGAAAAAAAAGGAAGAAACGCCGCATCCAGGGCCGCTCTGAGCTCCGGAAAATGTCTGGGATACCGCATATATCCGTGGGCAAAAATTGTTTTTCCGTTATGAAAACGCACCCTCAAGGAAAAGCCGTCACCGTCCATAACCATTTTATTGATTTTATGGAATCCGTTCCATTTTTCAATGCGTCAGGTTTTCAACAATGATTCAATTTTCTGTGGAAAACCTCCCGGAGCTTCTCCATGAAAGGTTTCTTCCTCCGGAACCTGATCCGGCTTGACGGAAATCAAATACCTTCCCTTTTTTTCTGACAAAGTAAAATGGACAGAAGAATTCATCATACAGCCGGTGGAATAGGAAAAAGTAAAGAAAGAAATTTTATGAATGTCACAATTCCTGACGAAATGAAAGAAAAGTCCTATATCCATCACCCTCTTATCCGGAGATAACAAAAAATCCTGTCTCGAAAGACAGGATTAATGCATGGGTTCGCACCCTGAAAACTGAATAAAGCAAGCAAAAGAAGAACCAAGCAATACTTGGACAAGCCCTCGACCGATTAGTACTGCCAAGCTGA
>CACYCV010000218.1 GCA_902772955.1 uncultured Ruminococcus sp. | reverse complement strand
ATTTCCTCCTTTTCCAGTGTGACCTCCTATGAAAACCAGACCAAGAAAGCCATCACCAACAAGGGAATCCAGGAGGCGATGACGGAATATCTGCGGCACCAGTTAGAGGTTTATTTTATTGAAAACAAGCTGGATGCCGAAAAAATCGCAAATCAGGTGCTGATTAATAAGCGCAGCCGTGAAAGTGCGGAAAAAACCCGCCTGAATATCAAAAAGACCCTGGCCGGAAATATGGATATGACGGGACGTGTCGCCAAATTTGTAGACTGCCGCAGCAAGGATAAGTCGGAACGGGAGCTGTTTATCGTAGAGGGTGATTCCGCTCTCGGTGCCTGTAAACAGGCAAGAAACCCTGATTTTCAGGCGATTATTCCCATCCGCGGCAAGATTCTGAACTGCCTCAAGGCGGATTACGATAAAATCTTCAAAAGTGAAATTATTACGGACCTTCTGAAGGTGCTGGGCTGCGGCGTGGAGGTGAAATCCAAGGCCAATAAGGAGCTTTCCTCCTTTGACCTGGAGCTGCTGCGCTGGAACAAGATCATTTTCTGTACCGATGCGGATGTGGACGGATTCCATATCCGGACACTGCTGCTGACCATGATCTATCGTCTGGCTCCCACCCTGATCCGGGAGGGCAAGGTTTTTATTGCGGAATCTCCTTTGTATGAGATCAATACCAAAGAAAAGGTGTATTTTGCCTATACGGAAGCGGAAAAGGAACGTTTTCTGGAGGAAATCGGAGACAAGAAATTTACCATTCAGCGTTCCAAGGGACTGGGTGAAAACGAGCCGGAAATGATGAGCCTGACCACCATGAATCCTGCCACCCGCCGTCTGATCAAAATTATGCCGGACGATGCCCAGAAAACCTCGGAAATGTTTGAGGTTCTTTTGGGAGACAATCTTTCCGTCAGAAGAGATTACATCATTGAAAACGGCTACAAATATATTGATGATCTGGACGTGTCCTGAGGGGCACCTGTTCAGAGGAGAGAGGAAAGAAAATGGAACAGCCGATACTCTGCAAGCATTTTGACGAGCTGACCAATCGGGAGCTTTACGAAATCCTCAAAGCCCGGTCGGCGGTTTTTGTGGTTGAACAGAACTGTCCCTACCAGGATATTGACGGCTTGGATGTTTTCAGCCATCATTTGTTCATTTCCCGGGAGGATCAGAGTGTTGCGGCCTGTCTGCGGGTTTTCAGGAAGCCGGACGAGCCGGGCATTGCCCAGATCGGCAGAGTGGTGACCACTCAGAGGGGCAGCGGGCTTGGCAGAAGAATCCTTCACGCAGGAGTCGAAAAAGCCTTCCGGGATTATCATGCGGAGGGCATTTATCTGGAGGCTCAGGTGTATGCCATCGGCTACTATCAGAAGGAAGGCTTTGAGGTGGTTTCCGAACCGTTTCTGGAGGATCATATTCCTCACGTTCAGATGCGTCTGAAAGCCCCGGAACACTGACGGATACAATCATTTTTGGGAGAAATCAATTATGGCAAGAAAAAAGAAAAGCTCAGAAGGAATGCTCCAGCCAAAAATGCAGGGCTATATTGCCGGTGCCGGTGAGGTAGTGGAGGAAAAAATCGCCTCAACCCTGCAGGAAAACTTTATGCCCTACGCCATGAGCATTATTCTGTCCCGAGCAATCCCCGAAATAGACGGTTTTAAGCCGTCACACAGAAAACTGCTCTATACGATGTATAAAATGGGTCTGCTGAGTGCTGCCAGAACCAAATCCGCCAATATCGTAGGGCAGACCATGAAGCTTAATCCTCATGGGGATGCCGCTATCTATGATACAATGGTGCGTCTGAGCCGGGGCTATGAAGCTCTGCTGCACCCTTTTGTGGATTCCAAGGGTAATTTCGGCAAATTCTATAGCCGCGATATGGCCTGGGCGGCTTCACGATATACGGAAGCCAAGCTCGATCCGATCTGTAACGAGCTGTTTGGCGATATTGATAAGGATACCGTTGACTTTGTGGACAACTATGATAATACGTTGAAGGAGCCCACTCTGCTGCCGGCAGCCTTTCCTTCCGTATTGGTCAATGCCAATACGGGTATTGCTGTGGGTATGGCCAGCTCCATTTGCTCCTTCAACCTGGAAGAGGTCTGTCGGACCACGATCGGCTTATTGAAAGACCCGGATTTCGATATTCTGTCCACCCTGATTGCTCCCGACTTTACGGGAGGGGCACAGATCATCTATGACCGCCAGGTGATAGAAAACATCTATCGTACCGGCAGAGGCAGTATCCGTCTGCGGGGACGGTACACCTATGACCAGTATGCCAACTGTATTGATATTCTGAGCATCCCCCAGACCACCACCTGCGAAGCGGTAATCGAAAAGGTTATTGAGCTGGTGAAGCAGGGAAAAATCCGTGAGATCGCGGATATCCGTGACGAGACCGGTATCGACGGACTGAAAATCACCATTGACCTGAAACGCGGCACTTCCCCGGAAAAGCTGATGCAGAAGCTCTATAAGATGACACCGCTGGAAGACAGCTTTTCCTGCAATTTTAATGTACTCATTGCCGGTACCCCTCGTGTCCTGGGAGTCCGGGAGCTGCTGAACGAATGGTCTGCCTTCCGCATTGAGTGCGTCAAAAGAAGGACTTACTATGACCTGCACAAAAAGCAGGATCGTCTCCATCTGTTACGGGGTCTGGAAAAGATTCTGCTGGATATCGACAAGGCCATTCGCATCATCCGCCACACAGAGGAAGAAAGCATGGTGGTGCCCAATCTGATGGAGGGCTTTGATATTGATGAAATCCAGGCAGACTATGTGGCTGAAATCAAGCTGCGCCATCTCAACAGGGAATATATTCTCAAACACACTCAGGATATTGCCCAATTGGAAAAAGACATTGCCGAGCTGCAGGATATTCTGAACAGCAACAGAAAAATCAAGCAGATCATTATCAATGAGCTGGAGGCAATCATCAAAAAATATGCCAAGCCCCGCAAAAGCATGATCATCTATGCGGATGATATTGTGGAGGAAGAGGTTGACGAGGACGTTCCGGATTATCCGGTGAATCTCTTCTTCACCAAGGAGGGCTATTTCAAAAAAATCACACCCCTTTCCCTGCGTATGGGCGGAGAGCAGAAGCTCAAGGAGGGAGATGAGATTCTGGAACGGTTTGAAAGCACCAACCGGACAGATCTGATCTTCTTTACCGATCGTCAGCAGGCGTATAAAACAAAGGTCCAGCTCTTTACTGACACCAAGGCCAGTGTTCTGGGAGATTATATTCCCTCCAAACTGGGGTTTGATGAAGGGGAGAATGCCGTTTATATGGTTCCTACCAAGGATTATTCCGGCTTTGTATTCTTCTTCTTTGAAAACGGAAAAGCAGCCAAGGTGGCTCTGGAAGCTTATGCCACCAAAACAAACCGCAAGAAGCTGACAGGCGCCTATTCCGATAAGGATAAGCTGGCAGCAATTGTGTTTGCGGAAAACGAGGATACCGAGATCCTGCTTCGTTCTTCCTCCGGAAGACTACTGATACTCCGGGCTGGAGATCTGATGACCAAAACCTCCCGCAATACCCAGGGGGTTGCCCTGATGAAGCTGAAAAAGGGGCATCGCGTCATGAGTGCTGAGGTGTATCGGGAGGGAATGCTGGGTGTCCCTGACCGGTATCGCGCTAAAACGATTCCTGCCATGGGTCAGCTGCCCCGTACCGATGAAACCGGCGAACAGATGTCATTCTGAAAGATTTCCGGTCAAAAACGGGGAGAAATCAAAGAAATGACTTGATTTTGTCAAAAAGATATGATATGATAAACAAGTATGGTTAATCAAACAGATTACTTTTTAGGAGGATTTTTAATATGGGAGCATGGGAAATCATTGTAGGTTCACTTGTCTTGCTGATGTCGGTGATTATGATTATTGTCATCATCTTTCAGGAGGGACATGATGCGGGTCTTGGTACCATCACAGGCGGTGCGGACTCCTTTATGAAAAGAGGAAAGGCAAAGACAGCAGACGCTATGTTTGCAAAAATTACAAAGTTTTGTGCCATTGCATTTTTCCTGTTTGTCGTGATTCTGAACTCCATTTCGCTTTTCGGAAAAAAGGGTAATGAAGAAAAGAAGGATTTCCCCGGGACAGAAACCTCTCAGGTAAGTGTGGAAACCTCCGAAGAAGCCTCTGCGTCGGAGGAAAGCACGGAAACCTCTGACGAAGTATCCGGTGATACTTCCGGTGAAGCCTCCAAGACTGCAGAAAACTCTAAAGCAGAATCCTCTGCTCCGGCAGAGACATCTCAGACTTCTGAAACCTCTGCTCCGGCTGAGACATCTCAGACTTCTGAAACCTCTGCTCCGGCTGAGACATCTCAGACTTCTGAAACCTCTGCTCCGGCTGAGACATCCCATACTTCT
>CACYCV010000217.1 GCA_902772955.1 uncultured Ruminococcus sp. | reverse complement strand
TTCGCGTGCGCGTGACCGCGCGGGACGATTCGCGGCTTGCTCCACTCCGTTCCGCTTGATTTCGCCGTGTCCAGCTTTACTGCCGCGGCTTCCGCCCCACACGGCGCTTACGCGCCGCTTTGGGGCGGTTGCATTTTGACCGGGCATTTTCCCGGAATTATTTTACTCCAACTCTGTTGCGTCCACGGAAATCAAGTTTCTTCTCCGGAATAATGGGTCCCTTTTTTCAAAAAAGGGTTTCCCCGGCAGGATCAGAACAAAAAATCCTATGGCGTTTTGAAAACACCACAGGAGGGACCGGCTTACTGGGGAAACCGGTTGATATCTGCGGGAACCGGCATTAACCGGAAGCGGTTGTTGGCTTCCTTTACCTCGTCTTCGTTCTCCAGGAAGCAGGGGGCGTGGCTCGCTTCACTGTAGCAGGTCGTATTGGTATCCATATGGTTGCTGACAATATTTCTGACGCCTAATTGGGAGCCGAGCAGGATTTCCATTTCGTTGGCAAAGGTATCAAAGTCGAATTCGCTGATGCATTCGGCGGTTTTGTCAAATTCCTTCATGCTGTCCTCTCCTTCTTTCAGACTACCTAACATTATACACCATCTTCCGACAATTTCAATGGGTATAGTTATTTTTTTGTAGAAAATCAGGGTGTGATATGGTATAATCATAGCAGTAGCTTATGAAACAGGGAGGAGCCTATGAAAATACTGCATTCTGAACCGAAAAAAGACGGCTATCGGATGCCTGCCGAGTTTGCAGAGCATGAGGGCTGCATTCTGATTTTTCCCCATCGGAGGGATTCCTGGCAGAACGGTGCCTATGCTGCCCGGAAAGCCTTTGCAGAGGTGATCGACATTATTGCCAGAAGTGAGCAGGTTACTGTCTGCGCCAGATATGATGATTATGATGCGGCACGGTTTATGCTGCCGCCCCAGGTGCGTGTGGTAGAAATGTCCTCGGATGATTCCTGGGCAAGAGATGTAGCGCCTACCTTTGTGACCAACGGAACTGATCTCCGGGGAATCGACTGGGGCTTTAATGCCTGGGGAGGTCTTACCGATGGGTTGTATTTTCCTTGGGACCAGGATAATAAAATGGCCAGAAAGCTGTGTGATCTGCTGAATGTGGATTGCTATGACCGGAGAGAGTTTATTCTGGAGGGAGGTTCCATCCATTCCGATGGGGAAGGAACCATTCTGACGACGGAAGCCTGCCTGCTCAGTAAGGGTCGGAACCCGCAGCTTTCCAGGGAGGAAATTGAAGCAAATCTTCGGAATAATCTGGGGGCGGAAAAGGTGCTGTGGCTGCCCTGCGGCATCTATCACGATGAAACCAACGAGCATGTGGATAATGTCTGTGCCTTTACGGCGCCGGGAGAGGTGGTGCTGGCGTGGACAGAGGATGAAAACGACCACCAATATGCCATGTCCAAAGCTTGTTGGGACTATCTTTCATCTGTAACGGACGCCAAGGGAAGACAGCTTCGGGTTCATCGGCTTCCTTTGCCGGCGCCTGTTACCGTTACGGCAGAGGAATGTGATGGATTGGACGATATGAACGGCGAGCCTACCCGGACGCCCGGTGAACGGCTGGCGGCATCCTATGTCAATTTTTATATTGCCAACCAACATGTGGTGGTGCCTCAGTTCGGAGATCCCAAGGATCAGACGGCACTGGAAATATTGCAGTCCTTGTTTCCTACCCGTCAGGCTGTCGGCGTATATGCCCGGGATATTCTTATCGGCGGAGGAAATATTCACTGTATCACGCAGCAAATTCCCAGAGCAAGCATATCATAAAGGAGGATTATCATGGGTAGTGTCAAGGTTGCCGCAGTGCAGATGGCAATGGGCTGTCAGGCGGAGGATAATATTTTTAAAGCGGAAAGTCTGGTGAGAAGGGCTGCCGGAGAAGGTGCAAAGATCATTTTGCTGCCTGAGCTGTTTGAGACAAAATATTTCTGTCAGGAACGGAATTACCTGTATTATAAGCTGGCTCAGAGTGTGGAGGAAAATCTTGCTGTCCGGCGGTTTTCCCAGGTGGCTAAAAGTCTGGGTGTGGTGATTCCTGTAAGTTTTTTTGAGCGGGATCGGAACAATACCTACAATTCCGTGGCAATGATTGATGCTGACGGAACGGTACTGGGGGTTTACCGCAAGACCCATATTCCCGACGATCACTATTATCAGGAGAAATTCTATTTTACTCCGGGAGATACCGGTTTCCGGGTCTGGAATACCCGGTACGGAAAAATCGGTGTAGGCATCTGCTGGGATCAGTGGTTTCCGGAAACTGCCCGCTGTATGGCATTGATGGGAGCGGACCTGCTGTTGTATCCGACCGCGATCGGTTCGGAGCCGATTCTGGAGGTGGACAGCATGCCTCACTGGAGAAGGTGTATGCAGGGACATGCCGCAGCCAATATCACTCCAGTGGCAGCGGCCAATCGGGTGGGAACGGAGTCGGTGTTCCCCTCACCGGAGAATAACCAGCAAAAGTCCAGCCTGTGCTTTTATGGTTCCTCTTTTATTACGGATGCTTCCGGAGAGGTGGTTGCATCGGCAGATAGGACAAGCGAATGCGTCATCAGTGCCGAGCTGGATTTTGCCGCCGCTGATGAGCTGCGTATGAGTTGGGGACTGTTCCGTGACCGCCGTCCGGAATGCTATCGAATCATGACAAAATGATGTATCAAAAAAAGCTGTGTTTCCTTCTTCAAGAAGAGAACACAGCTTTTTATCATGCGGCTGCGAAGCGTTTTTCGTTAAAATATGAATTCATACTATTATTCAATAAAAAAGTTTCGCCAGCCTTTTCAAAGGCTGCGGGGTCCATGGGGCAGAGCCCCTTGTGGGAGGTTCGGCGGGCAAAGTCCTCTGACTTCTCAGGTGTTTTGCCTGTCCTTGACAAAGGACAGGCTCTTAAAACTATTCCATTTGATTGAATAATAGAATCAGATAACGTGTGTTTTGAGATAATTCACCCACTGCTCACAGCCGGCGTTGTTCATGTGAAGTCCCATATAATCGGGGTCAAAACAGTATTCATACCGGAGATTGCCGCTGCCGTCTTCCACCGCAGAAGAGATATCCAGATAATGATAGCCGCGTTCGGTACAGAATTGCTTGATTCGTTGATTGAAGAGGGCAATATTCGCATTGTTCAGGGCATCGTCCCGGTGCATGGAGGAAATCATCGGAGTAACGGACTGCAGATAGATCTGCGCATCCGGACATTTTTGCAGAATCCGATCCACCAGGGTACGCATGGAATAGTCTATGCTGTCTATCGACCAGGCAAAATCGTTCATGCCAAGCATGATAAAAACTTTTTTCTTGCCAGAGAGTTTGACGGCATCTTCCATCAGCATTTTCTGACCGTTATACACCGGATGAACATTACCGGAGGCGTTCAGATCCCATAAAGCGCTGTGATAGCCGATTCCCACGGCTGGAATAAATTCCGCATCTCCCAGACATCCGTTATCGGCATAGAAAGAAAGGGTATTGGTCACACTGTCACCGATGAAAACCGCATCGTCAAACCAATGTGCCGAAACGGTTTCTCCGGTGATGACCGGCGGTGGAGGCGGTTCTGTAACGGTAATCGTGCAGGTATCTGTCAGGTTATTATAGGTTTTAGCGGTTACGGTAGCCGTTCCGATTTCTTTGGCGGTAATGGTACCGTCCGGAGCAAAATCAATAATATTTGTGCCTTCAATATGCCAGAGATATTTGGGATTGGTGGCATTCTCTGGCGCAAAGGTACAATAAATGCGATAGGTTCCTCCTAAAGGAACGGTGATTTCTTTGGCACTGACGGTTACCCCGGTAACGTCAACAAAGGCGGCGGATGTCTCCTGCCTGGAGGTTTCTGCCTGGGAGGTTTCTGCTTTGGAGACTTCCTCTTTGGAAGCTTCTGCCTTGGAGACCTCCTCTTTGGAGCTTTCTGCCTTGGAGACTTCCTCTTTGGAGCTTTCTGCCTTGGAGACCTCCTCTTTGGAGTTTTCCGCCTTGGAAACCTCCTCTTTGGAGCTTTCTGCCTTGGAGACTTCCTCTTTGGAGCTTTCTGCCTTGGAAACCTCCTCTTTGGAGTTTCCTGCCTTGGAAACCTCCTCTTTGGAGTTTCCTGCCTTGGAGACTTCCCCTTTGGAAACCTCCGGCTTTGACACCGCCGAAGAAGAGAGGGAGCTGTTTTCCAGAACAACAGGCTCTGCGAGGACTGCCGTTGGGGATTCCTCCTGAGGCTGAGAAGCGGCGCTGGCACTGCAGCCGGACAGCATAACCGATAATGCCATAATCGCCGTGAAATAATAGTTGTGCTTGCGTTTCATGTTGTCACCTGCAATCATGTAGAATCAAATCAGAAATACAGAGCAAAACCGGCATACGATTTTGCTCTGTTGGTTGGCTCAGCGGATGCCTTCCGGATTTTTTGTCTGGAAGTTCCAGGTGTCGGCGCACATTTTGTCAATGCCGTATTCGGCTTTCCAGCCCAGTTCCGTGTTGGCCTTGGTGGCGTCTGCATAGAAGGCAGGAAGATCCCCTTCGCGTCTGTCGCCGATAACGTAGTTCAGCTTGTTGCCGCTGGCTTTTTCAAAGGCGTGAATGATATCCAACACACTGTAGCCGACGCCGTTGCCGATGTTGTAGGCTTCAATGCCGGTGGTATCCAGGATTTTAGCCACCGCACAAAGATGTGCCTTTGCCAGATCCACAACATGGATGTAGTCACGGATGCAGGTGCCGTCCTTGGTGTCATAATCGCCGCCGAAAACCGTAAGCTGAGGCAGTCTGCCGATGGCAACACGGGCGATATAAGGCATCAGGTTGTTGGGAATGCCGTTGGGATCCTCTCCGATCAGGCCGCTTTCATGGGCGCCGATGGGATTAAAATACCGGAGCAGCGAGATGCTCCATGTATTGTCGGCTTTATAGACATCTCCTAAAATCTGCTCAATAAAGTGCTTGGTTCTGCCGTAGGGGTTGCTGACGTCGCCGGTAATCATATCTTCCTTGTAGGGGATAGGATTGTTGCCGTAAACGGTGGCGGAGGAGCTGAACACAATTTTTTTACAGTTGAATTTTTCCATGACCTCAAACAGCACCACGCTGCCGGAGATATTATTTTCGTAATAGAGCAGGGGAAGTTTAGCGGATTCTCCCACCGCCTTGAGTCCGGCAAAGTGAATGACGGCGTCCACCTTGTTTTCGGCAAAGACCTTTTCAAGACCTTCTCTGTCACGGATATCGCATTCATATTTTTTGATTGTCTTTCCCGTTATTTTTTCGACTCTGTTAAGTACCTCGGGTACACTGTTGTAATAGTTATCTACACATACAACATCATAGCCTGCGTTGAGAAGCTCGACACAGGTATGGCTGCCGATATAGCCGGCGCCGCCGGTTACAAGAATTGTCATAGTAAGCTCTCCTTTGCGAATAAATTGATAATGCTCATTATACCCTTTTAAAGCCGCTTTTGTCAATAAAAAAACCGAAAGCTGCGGGTGCCCCCGCTGGACGTGTTCGCGGTGCGTGACCGCACAGGACGTGTTCGCGCCTTGCTCCACTCCGTTCCGCTTGATTTCGCC
>CACYCV010000216.1 GCA_902772955.1 uncultured Ruminococcus sp. | reverse complement strand
CTTTGCCACGCTTCCGGTTTTCATGTTGGTTCCCAACAGCGCACGAAGAACAACGCCGATCCGGCTCTTGCCTTCGCCGCCCTTTCCAGTGAGCA
The DNA here is from genome assembly GCA_902772955.1 of uncultured Ruminococcus sp. Lineage (GTDB taxonomy): Bacteria > Bacillota > Clostridia > Oscillospirales > Acutalibacteraceae > UBA1213. The sequence continues at coordinate 2,039 of CACYCV010000216.1, read as the reverse complement.
TGAGCATCTTCTGCCCTTTGGTTGAGGGAATGAAGCAATAGCCGATAAATTCCTGCAAGGTCAAAATGTCCTCCGGCTCCAAAAGCTGGGACAAAAAATGCAGCCATATCACAGGCTGCGGAGCGTCTGGCGCATAGGCAACTGGTAAGCGATTGCGACAGTAATCTTTTTCCGTACTGAATGTGCCATCCAAATGATAGGTGCCGTTTGCCACATGGATGCGGTCTTGATACAGGAGAAGATCATCGGCACAGCATTCCATTCGCATTACATCCAGCAGATTTGTGACCCTTTTTGCAATGTTGCTGGTCACATAGGGCTTGATACGATCATAGATTTCTTTTTTCAGCCTGTTTTCATCGTTCACAATGCCATTGACTGTAAAAAAAGTTCCGTTTACCGTAATCATGGGATAGTCCCTGAGAAATTCTTCACAGAAAATGACTTCGTTGATTGATTTCCCGTCAAACCATACCGCAATATCAGCGGACGGGTTCTGTGCTGCTTCTTTGCTCATGGTGCAGTTCCTCCTTTTTCTTTCGTGCTACATAGTCCTGAAGGAAAGCAACCTTGCCCTCCTTCATCAGCCCGTCCACCAGTGCAACCCGTTCTTCCAAAGTGCCTACGGTCAGAATGTCCGCCAGATATTCGATGTGGTCGAGCATCTGACAGGCTTCCACAAACCGGTCATCCAGCTTGTCCTCCGGTGTTTTGGGTGCATACCGCACTTTCCAATCTTCCAGCAGATGCAGATAATCCGTCAGCACCCGGAAGCAGAGCATTTCATCCTCCCGGAACTGACGGATATGGGGGCGTTTTGTCTTGTGTGGAGCTGCCACGGCTTGTCCCGGCTCGGTGCTGATGCCGAAGTCCTCCGCCAGTCTTTGCGCCGCTTCGAAGTTGCTGAGATCAAACAGCTTTGCCACAAAGTCGATCACATCTCCTTTGGCTCCGCAGCCGAAGCAATAGAAATAGTCCTCGTTCAGCTTCAAGCTGGGATGCCTGTCATTGTGGAACGGACAGCAAGCCATACCGTTTCGGTTGACCCGCAGCCCGTAGTGTTCGGCAGCTTGTCTGACTGGGACAGCCGCCTTGATGGTTTCATAGATTGTCATTGAAAATCCTCCATTTCATAGTTTTGAAAAAGAAAAACACCCGCCGGGTGGCAGGTGCTTCGCTCCTTCTACTATGGTTATGCCAGATTTCGCAAAAAACAGGCTAATCGGAGGACAACCCTGTTTCAAAAAACAGGACAGCAGTAGATTTCTTCACATTTGGATGATATAATGATGGGAAAAGGAAAACAGGACAGGAGGACGAATATGAATCAGAAATTGATGACGCTGGATTTCTGGCAGGATACGGTCATCTACGAAGCGAAAACGCTGCCCACCGGCACACTTGCCTGTGATGCGCTGAATGTATCCGCCGATACACTTGCCCGGATGAACGAGCAGTGCGACAAAATCAATCTGCTTCTGGGGAAGCTGAACGACGCACAGGACGCTTCGGCATTGTTTCCTATGGTAAGAGAAGCTGCGCTGACGATGCTTGATATTCTCAGCGTTACCCCTCCGTTTTCCTATATGGACATTCCAAAGCACCGGGAACGGATTCAGACGGTCTTTACTGCGGAGAACGCACAAAAATATGTAGAGTTCGCAATAAAGGCAACAACCAATTCATTGCCTTTTGAGGAAGTCCCCATGTATGCGGATGCCATGATGCTTCAACGCTACACGGCAGTTTTCGGGCATCTGGCGTACTCCCTTGGTGAGTATCAAAAGGCTATGCTTGATTTTGCTGAAAAAACGGATGGAAATGAAGCAGATCGTACAGCAGAAGGATTTGCAAAGCTGTTTGGTACCTGTTTTCCACCGGAGTTCTCCGTTACGGAGGGCAATGCCTGGATGGCTGCATCCAATAACTCTGTCCAGTATGTTTCTGCGCTCCGTCCCGGCTATGATGTGCCGATGCTGGTCAAGCGGATGCACTTCCTTACTTTTGTGGGGATGTTCCGTACGGACTTGTTTGAGGGT
>CACYCV010000215.1 GCA_902772955.1 uncultured Ruminococcus sp. | reverse complement strand
CTTCCACCCCACACGACGCTAACGCGCCGCTTTGGGGTGGTTGTGTTATGACCGGGCATTTTCCCCAGAATTATTTTACACTAACCCCCAGCGGCACGGAAATCAACTTTCTTCTCCGGAATATTGGGACTCTGTCTCAAACCCTGCCGGGGGAAACCCTTTCCAAAAAAACTGGTGTTTTTTTCATCAAAGCTCATCAGAAAAAGGTATATTTTTAAAAATTGATTTCCCTGCCAAGCGGGCGGGTGACCCCGCTGAACGCTTCGCTAAGACAAAAGTTTTCGCTCAAGCCTTTTTCAAAAGGCTTGCAGGGTCCAGGGACAGCGTCCTTGGGCGCGCTCCGCAGAGTGCGAAACTCCAAAGGGGCTTGGGGGCGAAGCCACCAACTTATCATACTCCCTTCACAGCAGCGTAAGCTGCTGTGAAAAAAAACAATCATGCGAATGACAATGCTTTTCAACAATTGATTTCCGTGGCGGAGCGTGACCGCACAGGACGTGTTCGCTTCCCTGCTGTCCAACATATTCGGCAATGGAAAAGCAAGGCGTTTCACCAGACAAAAAACTGGTTTCATTCAGTCCGATAAGGGCAATTCGATCAGGAAGGTACTGCCCTTCCCTGTCTCTGTCTGTACAGAGCAGCAACCGCCGTGACGTTCGGTAATCTGCCGCACGATAGCCAATCCCAGACCGGACACACCGCCTCCCTTGCGCTGACGGGAGGTATAATATCTGTCCCAGATATGCGATAGCTCCGCAGCCGGAATGCCGCTGCCAAAGTCTGTAATGGCAATCACTGCCTTGTGATGCTCCACCGTCAGAGTAATCCGCACTTTTTTGCTGTCGCCGGTATGACGGACAGCGTTATCCAGAAGATTAAAGACCGCCCGTTCCAGTCGGCTGCTGTTGCCTTTGACCATAATATTCTCCGGAATTTTTCGTTCAAATACATACTGCTCGGAGCGGTACAAAGACTCAAAGCTGTCGCTCACCCGCTTCAGCAGCCGACTCAGATCTACCGGAGTAAACTCCTCCTTCACCGTGTCCGTCTGCATCTCAGAATACTCCAGAATCTCATTCACCAGGGCAGTCAGCCGATCGGTTTCCTTGATAATCACACTCACATCTTCGGCGCATTGCTCTTCGTCCTCCCGTGAAATATCCCGGATCATTTCGGCATAGCCCTTGATCATCGTCAAGGGTGTGCGCAGGTCATGTGAAACATTGGCCAGCAGTTCCATCTGAAAGCTGCGGGAACGATTCAGCTTTTCATTGGTTTTATCCAGGGTATCGCTCAGCTCATCCAGTTCGGCACAGAAGCCCTTGCGGAATTCCGGTGTGTAATCCTTTTCTCCCAGCTTTTTGGCCTTTTCCGACAGACTGTCCACCGGAGAAGCAAATTTCCGGGCGATGAACCAGGACAGCACAAAGCCGACAATGAGAGACAGAATCGTCACCCAAACCAGCTGCATACTGATAATCGTTACAGAGGAGCTGACAGCGTCAATGGTTGCACTGACATAGAGAATGGCGCGTTCCTCACTGCCGTAGTAGTCAATATAGGTGCCATAGACATACAGACTTCCGGTTTCGTAGTCCACCACACCGTTTTCACTGCTGCGGAGCTTTTCCAGAAATTCATCATACAGCTCCGGCAGCTCCCGATAAACAGAGTGCCTGCCCTTGAGATCCGACTTGGCATCCTTTTTATCGCCGGAACCACCGCGAATACGGTTGTGAATTTCCTTGAACTCATCGGAGCTGTAAAGAATTTCTCCCTTTTCATTGGTAATATAGACCAGCATCGAATTATCATGGCTGAGCTTATCAATGATTTCCGTAATGTTTTCCTGGCTGCTGTCTGAGACAATCTGTTGTGCCGCCTTTTTGGTGTTGCTGATCACCATCGCGTTATAAAAGCTCTGGAGAAAAACCGTCTGCAGCAGCCACAAAACAGAAAATATCATGGCGGTAAAGAAAACAAAATACAGCCACAGTTTGAATTTAAAGCTCTTTGTCCGGATCTTCAAATTTATATCCCGCCCCTCTGATGGTTTGAATACAATTTCGGTAAGGTCCCAGCTTGCCCCGCAGCAGCTTAATCTGCCAATCTACGGTCCGATCGTCTCCGAAGTAATCATAGCCCCATACTTCATTCAGAATCTGATCTCTGGAAAGAACAATTCCTTTATTCCGGACAAAATATACCAGAATACTGTACTCCTTAGCCGTCAGGTCCGTTCTTTCTCCGTTAAGGGTCACCGTTCTTCCCGGCAGGTCTATCATCAGTCCACCGGCGCAAAGCCTGTCTGCCCTGTCAGGAACAGAGCCTGTTGAAGAAGACCTGCTATGCCGACTGATAATCACCTTGAGACGAGCCATCAGCTCCTTGGGGGAAAAGGGCTTGGTCACATAGTCATCCACCCCCACCTCAAAGCCGAACAGCTTATCATACTCGGTTCCTCTGGCAGACAGCATCAGCACAGGAATGTCCTTTCTCTGGCGAATTTCTTTACAGGCGGAAAATCCATCCATATCCGGCATCATCACATCCATGACAATGGCATCGAAATCCTCCTTGCGGCAGGCCTCAACCGCCTCGCTGCCGTCCCCCACACAGGTCACTTCATATCCTTCCCTCTGAGCGTAACGGGCAATCAGACGGGTAATATCCTCTTCATCATCGGCAATTAACAGCTTGGGCATATTGATTTCTCCTTTTCTGTCAGGACTTCTAAACAATTTTTCCCCGTTTTCATCATTGGTTTCACCGGAAGTGGGGTATTGTCCACAGGAAATTTCCCGACGGGTGTTTCTTTTCTGATTATACACGAAAACAGGAACTTTTCATAGAGGGAAAGTTCCTGTTTTTTAAAAATATACAAGGTTTTGACGGTATTATCTGCCGTGACGACCACCCATGGAGCTGTTCGGATTGACAAATTCCACTGAGAGGGCATTGGAAACAGCTTCAATCAGACCGTTGCTGCTGAAGGTAGCTCCGCTGACCGTGGAAACATCGGTACTCTGGGAGGAAAGAATCTCACTGATAATACTACTCTGGGCTCTGGAGAAAAACCTGTCATCGTCCTGATAGGAGGTCACCGTGATATCGGTAATTCTTCCTCCGCTGACCGTCACGCTAACGGTGGTGGTGCCCCGATAGCCTGTACCGCTGCCGGTATATACACCGTCTGCCAGACTGTCGTTTTGTGTTGAACTGCTTTCCTCTGCAGAGGACTGCTCTGCCTGAGAGGACTCTTCCGCCGAGTATTCTTCTTCACGGGAGGACTCTTCCGCCGAGTATTCTTCTTCATGGGAGGACTCTTCCGCCGAGTATTCTTCTTCACGGGAGGACTCTTCTGTCGTCACAGAGCTTTCCTGTTCTTCTGCAGACATTGACGGCTGACGGCGGTTTTTTCCTCCCTTTTTACCGCTATTGCCCTGATCAGAGGACTTGGGCAGCGAAGCCTGTGCATCTTCTGCAGAAAGCTGGTCCCCCAGGGCGTTTCTGACAGCCTCAATCAGACCGCGGCTGCTGAAGGTTGCACCGCTGACAGCATCCACACTGGTGCTTTGGGAGTCAAGAATCTTATCCAGTACACCGGACTTGGCTTTTTCAAAGAATTCTCTGTCGTCATTGTAGGAATTGACAGTAATCTCCGTAATGAATCCTCCGCTGACCGTTACGGTAACTTCCACGCTGCCCCGATAGCCTGTGCCGGTACCCTGATAGGTGCCATCGCGGTAGCCTCCCTGATTACTTTCCCTCAGTTGGGAAATCCGGCTTTCGGACAGAGAGGAGCCGGAGGAGGACTCCTGTTGGCTCAGACCGCCGAAAAAACTCACACCCATGAGGGCAGCGGCGGCTACGGTACCGGATACGGCCGGAACAGGAGAAGCCTGAACATTTTTCCTGGGACAGGCAGCCATACACTTCATACAGTTGATGCATTCTCCGGAGGAGACACTGTCGTACTGATACAGGGGAATTGACATGGAGCACTGCTTGGTGCAAAGGCGACAGCTTCCGCAGGAGGCAGAGGGCTTTTTGATCCGGAAGATACGGAATCTTGCCACCAGGGAGAAAAGTCCTCCCAGCGGGCAAAGATACTTGCAGAAGAAACGCTCAATGAACAGAGAGCCGATAAGAATCATCAGCATCAGCAGTCCGCCGATGGAAATCAGGAATTCCGGCGAAGGGAATCCTTTCACTGTAGCATACATTCCAAAGATAGTCCAGGGACTCCAGAGGGTGGCTCCTGTCACGGAAAAGGTCCACACTCCGATCACAATCAGCAGGAGCACCACATATTTCAGGTATTTCAGCACACGATCGGCTTTTTCCGGAACATGCAGTTTTTTAGGAAAATGCCGGCCACCTGCCCACAACAAATCCTGCATGGCGCCGAAGGAGCAGATAAACCCGCAGAAAAATCTTCCCCACAGGAAGGTAACAATAAAGGCGGCCGCTGTCAGAATAATATCCATACTCTGCTCTGCAATGTTGAAGCTGCCGGCCAGAACTGACCGGTACAGGTTCCCCAGAGAGCCAAAAATAGACAGAAACAGGCCGGGCATCAGCAAAAACGCCGCAAGCTGAACCAATGCCCGCACCACCGTCAGCCAGGACAGCCGTTTACGCTGCTTTTTTGCCGGTGTGGTGTGAGAAGGCTCCGCTTGGTTCTGTGAGGGGTAAATCGTTTTATTCATCTTTCATTCCTCCGTTATTTTTTTCTTTCAACACTGCCCAGTCGGCAACTCCTGGGAACAGTTTTTTCCTGGCCGGATGACCCGGATTACATCAGCTTCAGTCCCTCTGTGGCATAGACCATTCCCTCACGGGTAATAAAGACGCCTTCAAAGTGTCTTTGTTTCAGCAATGCCAGTCCTTTTTCCATGCCCAGCATCAGCACTGCCGTGGAAAGGGCATCTCCCTCCTCAGCGCTGTCTCCTATCAGGGTTACCGCTGTCAGGGAAGTATCGGAAGGAAGCCCGCTGTCCGGATCCACAATGTGGTGATAGACCCTGCCGTCCTTTTCCACACACTGCTCATAGATACCGGCGGTAACCACTGCCTGGTCGGTAACCGACACCGAAGCAAAGGACATTCCCGTTTTCCGGAAGGGATTCTGGATTCCCACCGTACGGGTCCCCATCACTACGACCGTTCCTCCAAGATTCACAAGGACATCCGTCATGGAGGCATTCCGGAAGATTCTCCGGACTTCATCGGCAGCATAGCCCTTGGCAATGGCACCCAGGTCCAGTTCCATCCCCTTCTGGTTCAGCATTACGGTTCTGTCGGAGGGGTTCATCCGGATATTCCGGTAATCCACCAGCTTTCCGGCTCTTTCCACCGCGGTTTTTGTGGGAAATTTTCCTTCCCGGATGGCAGTTTTCCAGAGTCTTGACAGTGGGCGGGAGGTCAGATCGAATTTTCCTTCCGTCAGACGGGAATATCGTATGCCGCTGCGGATCAGCAGATAGGTTTCCTCCGACACCGGAACGGGACGAACGCCGGCATTGCGGTTGATGCAGGAAATCTCACTGTCCGGATCAAAGACTGAAAACATCCGATGCAGCTCCTGCACCCGGTCTGCTGCTTTTTGTATGACGGCTCCTGTCTCTGTGGGATCCTGCTCATCCCGGATCGGGACGTTCAGGGTATTGACTGTTCCCATAGCAAAAAATATTTTCTGTGTCTGTGTGATAGTTCGTGTCATAAGAATCAGCTCCTTGCATCTCTTTGAATTGATTATAAAACATCTATTGGGAAAGGAAAAGGAATTATTGTGGAACTTGTGTGGAATCTTAAGGAAGCGCTGATTAAATCAATTACGTTTTCTTGAAGAATCGTATCACACAGCTTCCAAGAAATGCGCCGACAGCCACTCCCCAAAAAGCACCCCGGACGAATCGCCAGGATCGTCCGGGGTTGGAAACATCTGTCAGGCGGTAGCTTCTGCCGTTGTTTCGGCAGAGGTGTCGGATTTCTTCATCCCGCGCTGTTTTTTGGGGGCAGTTTCTTCTTCAGAAGCCGCACCGCCTTCTTCGGCAGTCCTGGCGTTCTTCATGCGGCGCTGCTTTTTAGGAGCGGCGGCCTCGCTGTCGGCAGCGGCTTCGTCAGAAGACGTGCTGCCGTCTGAGGCTGCGGTTTTCTTCATCCGGCGCTGCTTTTTGGGGGCGGTTTCACTGTCGGCTGCCGCTTCTTCGGAAGCCATGCCGTCCTCTGCAGCAGCACCGGCTTTCTTCATCCGATGCCGCTTTTTCGGTGCAGACTCTTTGCTGTCACTCTGCTGCTGAGTTACGGCAGGTATCTCTGCCGCAGGAGCCTGTTCTTCCGCTGCAAATACGGCAGTGGAGCCGACAGCGGTCAAGGTTGCCAGAATACAGGTCAGGGCAACAATTTTGGGTGATTTCATAGGGATCATTTCCTTTCTTTTTTTATTTCTGTTGGAGATATATCAAGTCAGCAATCTCTTTCCCCGGGAGTACCTGCAGACAGAAGACTGTACCCATGGAATTCCTTCCCTGTCCGGACACTCCAGAGAAAAGGTTCCGCTGATCCTGAACGTTAGAGAAAACCATGGTCCGGATCTCAGAATCTGTTCATTCTGCCTCCCATACCGCCTCTTCCGCCCATCATGGACTGGGGAATGGAATCGACCTGGGTGCCGTTGACAATGATGGTACCGCCGTTATACTGAGCGCTTCCGTCATAGTCAAAGGAGGAGGTAGGTGCGGTCACATTGATCGTACCGCCGTTCACAATGATATTACCGTTGGCATCTACCGCATCGGTATCACCCTGTCCCATGGAGATTGTGACGCTGCCGCCGTTGAATTCAATGGTAGGTGTTCCGAATCTCTGGCTTTTCCGAGAGGCGTTAATACCGTCATCCGATGCGGTAATGGCAATATCGCCGCCGTTAATCTGCACATAAGTTGCTTCAATGCCTTCCGCCCCGCTCAGGGTAAAGGTGCCGCCGTCAATCTGTACCACGGTTGTACCCTGAATAGCATCGCTGGAACCCTTGATCCGGAAGGTACCGTCATGAATATAAACCCAGCCCACCGTATCATCGTCATCGTTTTCGCAGTGGAAGCCGTCCTTGGAGGTTGTAATCTCAAACACACCGTCATAGACCGCAATGGAATCATTGGCTTCTATCGCATCCTTTGCGGTGGTCAACTGATAGGTTCCGCCTGTAAACTTGATATCGTCCTTGCCGGAAATGCCGTTGCCCTGTGAGGAAACGATGGTCAGCGTACCGGTTCCGTTGAATACCAGATCATCTTTGGAATAGATCACCGCATCCGTATTGGTACTGCCGTCTGCAGTGAAGGTGCCCGTCACCGAAAGAGAATTCCGGCTGTCCGTGGTAGTCACAAAGCATTTGTCCGCAGAGACAACGTAGATGACCGGGAAGCTGTCATTGGTTACCTCCAGGCCGTCCAGTACCAGCTGCACCTTGGATTCCTTATCTGTTTCAACCTTCACGGTAAAGTTCTTTGCCGTGCCGCTGAGTACATACACGCCGGCTTCACTAATCGTCACCGTCTGCTGATCCGCCGCCTGAATCGTCTTGGCGTCGGTCAGATCCGCTGTCTGGGTCAGATCACGGCTGCTGAAAAGATTGCTTGTATCCAGCTTGCTGCCGGATGCCGTTGTGGACTGGGTTCCGGCAGCGCTTCCCTCCGTGGCTTGCGGGGTGCTGTCAGGAGCACCTTCGGCCTGTTTTCCGGTGCTGTCCGGAACAGCCTCTTCCTGTTTAACGGCATTATCCGGTATCGTTCCCATATTGTCATCACGGAAACGCTTTCCCCTGCCGGAATTACCGGCGTCAATCGTTCCGGCTTCATCGGCGTTACCCTCCCTCAGGGCAGGTACTTCTCCTGTCGGAGTGTTTCCGGTATCGGAGGATCCGGAGAACTGCTTTCCTTTGCGGTTATTCTGCAAAGCGTCACCGGAGGAAAGGGAAGTGTCCGTATTGTCAGCGGCATCCGCTTTTTCCCCGGCGGCAGGTGTTTCCTGAGATACCGCAGAGAAAAGGGCTGCTTCTCCTGCAGAGCCCTGATCCTGCTGTGAAGAGCAGGCCGCCATAGTGCTGATCAGAAGGGCGGATATAATGATAGCAATTGTTCTTTTTAACATACTGATAACCTCCTTGGAGCGTTTCCGGCAATTCTCCCGAAGGAGAAATGCTTTGATACGCCGTCGTTTGTTGTTTTGTTTTTGTTTGATTGTATTGTAGCAGGAATTTTTGGAAGTCTTAAGGAATCAATGAGGAATCTTTGTGGAATTTCGGACGGTTTCCGACCGCAAAAAAGGAGCCAGGGTTATTTCCCCGACTCCGATTTCACCAATATTGATTAAAAAATCAACGCTCCGTGTCTGACTTTGGTTATTTATATGTTTGATTTCTTCTTGGACAGCTTTACAATCCGCATGACAAAAACAATCAGGCAGGCTCCCAGTGCAACACCGTTAAGTCCATTGAAGCCAGCTATATTGGCAGCCAGAATACCACCGACGGCGTTTGAGGCCGTCAGACTGATACCTACCGCCAAAAGGATGAACAGTATTCCCATAATAATCAGCAGGAGCGGAATACCTGCATTTCTCCGGTTGATTTCTTTGAAAGACTTCTTTTCCATCTGAGGACCCTGATTATATCCGACCCGGATCACGTTGTGGTACATGCCAGGTGCCATAGGCTGATTCATAGGCGGGTTCACAGCAGGTGCCATTGGCTGATTGACAGTCTGATTGACCTGCTGCGGCTGAACCACCTGATACGTCAGGGGCTGAACGGACTTACCGGGAGCCAGAAACTCCGTGGGGCCGATGACATCCCGTTCAATATTTCTGGGCGCCCCCATGGGAGCAAACGCCTGGACATCCTTGTTCATTCCGGCGCCGCAAAAGGGGCAGAAAAGAGCTTCCTGAAATACCTCGTTCTGGCAGTTGGGACATTTTCTGGTGTTTGACATATTGTTTTCCTCCAATCAAAATTGTATAAAAACCATTTTATCCTTCCGGCGTTCTTTTGTTCCACTGCGTTATTTCTTTTTTACCGGTGAAACCAGTCTCATCAGACCGACAAAGCCACAACCTATCAGAAGATAGATCAGGATCTGATTCACCCCGACAAGATTGGCAGCCACAATACCCGTAACAATCTGGCGGCTGGTAAGGACATAAGAGCCGAAGAACAGAATCCCCACAATCGCGGCAAAAATCATCAGAGAGGGAAGCTTTTTGTACTTCCGGTTAAACTCTGAAAAGGATAATTTCTGCTTCGTCCGAACCGGCATCCCGACAGGAACCTGTGGCATCGGCTGATTCATGGGAGAATAATAACCCGGCTGCGGGCCGCCATAATTCATAGCGCCGTACCAGGAATTGACCGGCTGTGCCGAAGCGGACTGCGTAAAGGCGGCGTTGTCGGATACCAGACCGGCACCGCAGAAGGGGCAGAAGGCTGCCTCACGGAAAACAGCGTGTCCACACTTGTTACAAAAACGATTCATCATCATTAATTCCTCCTGAAAATTTGCTTTTTGTTGTTTGTTCTGGCTTGCTTGCCTTTGATGATGCAAGTATAACACGCAGGAGAAAAAGATGCGTAAAAATATCGTGAACAGCTTCTCTGATGTCGCCAACTGCATTTTGAAGGTCAGAACCTTCCGGCATATTCCCCAATGCCTCCGAAAAAATGCTTATCGGATACGCAGAGGTTTCTATGACAGTAAAAACCCGCTGCCAATCAAAACGGGAATTGCTGCGGAACAAATATCTGATAAGAATCTCCTTTGACTTTTGGGAAGCGAATGTCAGGAAATACACACTTTCAGACCAAAAAGACCATCGTTCTGTACTTGATTTTACCGGAAAGATATACTAAAATAAAGAATGTAAACAACAGAAGTCTGAAAGACTCCTGAAAAAAACGAAAAGTGAGGAAAGCCTATGCAGCAATATCAAGGACTAACGCAAGCAGAAGCGGAACAGCTGCTTGCCAAAAACGGCAAAAATGCCCTGCGGGAAGAAAAGCCCAAATCAAAATTTCGGATGTTTCTTGAGCAGATCCTCAATTTCACCAACGCTATTCTGGCGGCGGCGATCATCATCTCCATCGTTCTGAGCGACTACGCCGAGGCTATCGTGATGCTGGTCATCGTCATTGCCAATGCCATTATCGGTGTGGTTCAGGAAGGAAAGGCTCAGAAGGCACTTGATGCCCTGAAAAAGATGTCCATGCTAAAGGCTACCGTCATCCGTGACGGAGAAACCAAGGAAATCTCCTCTGAAGAACTGGTCGTGGGGGATATTGTGCTGCTGGAGGCAGGCAAGCAGGTACCCGCCGATCTCAAGCTGCTGGAAACCGCCCGTCTGATGCTGGACGAAAAAGCACTGACCGGCGAATCCGTTCCCGTGGAAAAAGACAGCAGCTTTGTACCGGATGAAAAAACCGGTATCGGTGATCGTCTGGATCTTGCCTATATGTCCACCATCGTCACCTACGGACGTGGCGTGGGTGTAGTAGATAAGGTAGGAATGGATACCCAGATCGGTAAGATTGCCGATATGGTGGGCAAGGAAAAGGATAAGCCCTCTCCCCTGCAGAAGGGAATGGACGGACTGAGTAAGGTGCTGGGGATTGGCGTCATTATTATCTGTGCCATCGTTTTTCTTGTAGGTATCCTTCAGGGAAGAGCCTGGCTGCCCATGCTGGAAACCGCTGTTTCACTGGCTGTTGCCGCCATTCCGGAAGGCATCCCCACCATTGTCACCATTGTACTCGCTCTCGGAATGCAGCGCATGGCAAAGGTCAATGCCATTGTCAAGAATATGCCCGCCGTAGAGACCCTGGGCGCTGTCAGCTATGTCTGCTCCGATAAGACAGGCACCCTGACCCAGAATAAAATGACCGTAGTCAAAGCCTTCGAAAACGGCCGCTATGTCGATCTGGATACGCTGGAAAAAGATGAACACGATTTACTCATCAAGGGATTCATGCTTTGCAATGACGCCAGCATCGCCGCAGACGGAACGGAAGTGGGCGATCCTACCGAAACGGCCCTGGTTGCTTTTGCCAAGCGCTACGGTATCATCAAGGCCGAAACGGAAAAAGATATGCCCCGTATCAATGAAAAAGCCTTTGATTCCGACCGGAAGCTGATGACAACCGTCCATACGACCCCCGACAAAAAAATCATTTCCTTCACAAAAGGTTCTACCGACGAACTGGTCACCCGCTGCACTCATATCATGAAGGACGGCAAGGTCTGTGAAATTGGTGCAGGAGACATTGCTCTGATTTCCAAAACCATGTCCGAAATGTCCAACGATGCCCTGCGCGTCCTTTCCCTGGCCATTCGTGAGGACAATCCCGATGCCATTGAGCAGAATCTGACCTATATCGGCATGATCGGTATGATTGACCCGGAACGTCCCGAGGTTGTAGAATCCATCAGGACCTTCAAGCGGGCCGGCATCAAGACTGTGATGATCACCGGCGACCACAAGGACACAGCCCTGGCGATTGCGAAAAAACTGGGAATTGCAGAAAAGCCGGAGGAGTGTATTATGGGGCATGAGCTGGACGAGCTTTCGGACGATCAGCTCAGGGAAAAAGCGCCGCAGCTTTCCATTTTTGCCCGTGTTTCCCCGGAACATAAGGTCAGAATCGTCAAAGCAATTCAGGCCAATGACAATATTGCCAGCATGACGGGAGACGGTGTCAACGATGCTCCCTCTCTCAAAGCGGCGGATGTGGGTGTCGCCATGGGCATCACCGGAACAGACGTTGCCAAGGGAGCTGCCGATATCGTTCTGCAGGACGACAAATTCACCACCATTGAAAAGGCCGTCAAGGAAGGACGGAATATCTACGAAAACGTCAAAAAATCCATTCTTTTTGCTTTGTCCTCCAATGTCAGCGAAATTTTAGTGATGTTTGCCGCCATCTGTGCCGGACTTGCGGCGCCTCTATCAGCGGTACATATTCTGTGGATCAATCTGCTGACTGACTCTCTCCCCTGCTTTGCGCTGGGCGTTGATCCCAACTCCTCCTCGGATGTCATGAACAAAAAGCCCCGCAAAAACGGTGAATCCATCTTTGCCGGAGGCGGTTTTGCCAAGGTTGGCATTTACAGCCTGGTCATTGCACTGATTTCTCTGGCTGCCTTCCTTTTCGTTCCTGTCAAGGACATGATCTGCAGCAGTACAGACTTCTCCTTTAATGCACTGATACACGCTTATGACAACGAATTGGTTCTGCGGCAGTCACAAACCCTTGCTTTCTGTACATTGGCGATGGCGGAGCTGTTCCATGCCATCGGCATGCGGGATACGGATCGTTCGATTTTCCGTTTCAACCATCTGGACAACAAAATTATGATTCTGGCGTTGGCAGTCGGTATTCTGGGACAGGTGGCCGTTACGGAGATTCCTTTCCTGATGAACATCTTCGGTACCGAACGCATGGACGCTGCCATGTGGGGACTGGTTGTCCTTCTGGCATTGGCACCCTTGGTTGTACACGAAATCTGGGTATTCTTCAAATGGCTGAAAAACCGTTCCAAAAAACAAACAACACAAGCATAAGGAGGTGTGATCTTCATGGATGAAAAGGAAATGATTCTTAACGCAATGAAAGAAACCGGCGAACCGCTGAACGCCGGAAAAATTGCCGAACTGACCGGACTGGACAGAAAAGCAGTGGACAAAGCTATGACCGCCATGAAAAAGGAGGGTTCCATTGTTTCTCCCGTCAGATGCAAATGGGAACCGGCACAGCAATAATTTCCCATCGCCCACAACAATCAACGTAAACTTGCACAAATGCTCGGGTCCTTTAAAAGACCTGAGCATTTTTTTGCAGGATTTCTTAGTCCGATCCGTATCTTCAATCAATCAATCGACTATGCGGCAACATGAATACAATCGCCTTTTGCTGTTGTAATTCCGGTAAATTATTTCATCTAATATTGTGTCATATTTTTGGCTATTATTGTAAACACTACCAAATATCATCACAATAATTCAGAATATTACTCAATAGACATTTTTAAAATATAATGCTAAAATTGCCTTATCTGATAATTTTCACATTATTTTCATCAACAGGAAGGTCGTGTGCTTTTGAAGAAACAACCGCATCAGGCAAAGAAACTGACATCAACTCTTACTGAGGACACTTTCCCTGAAACAAAGGCAGCAACGGACATTCAAGAACAAAAGGACACTGCCTCTCCTTCCGATATAGATACACAAGAAACAAATGCGCCTGATAAAAGACTTTCCGGATCGGAGCAAGAACCGACAGACAAAGCCGCCTCTTCCTCGGAACAATCCGACTCCGAAAAGACGAAAGAAATATCCACTCAAAAACAATCCGGCAAGAAAAAGCAAAAAAACAAACCGGAAAAAGAAATAACCGCCCGGAGCATTATTTCCTGGTCTGTTTTCACCTTTTTTCTGACCATCCTGCTGCTGATTGCCATCGGTTTTATCATCCTTAACGCCAAAGGATACCGGATACTGAATGTTGAAACCGGCAGTATGGAACCGAATTTGCCGGTTAATTCCTTGATTTTTGTCAAACCTACCCCGCCGGAGGAAATACAGGCCGGAGATATCATCACCTACACCATGAACGAAAATGGCGTTCTTGCGACCCACAGGGTCAAATTCATCCGGAAAAGTTCCCGACAGTTTGTCACAAGAGGGGATGCCAATAATACAGACGACCCGGCTATTTCCTGGGATAATGTCGTCGGTAAGGTTGTCCTGCACATTCCCGGAATCGGGGGTGTTTTTCAGACACTGACCGCTCCGGAAAACCGGGGCACGATCATTCTTTCTATGGCGGCTTTGGTAGTTGTGGTGTTTGCCTGGGATTACATCATGGGACGACGTAAACGCAAGCGTTTAGCCGCCCGGACAGAGGCATCCGCCGTCGACTCTTCCGCTGACGAAAAAAATCCCGGAAGCAACAATCCGGACGGTATCGGACCGTCTGCCGATCATCCGGCGGATTGAATTCGTATCATTGCTCTAACGAGCTTTTGATAAACCATTATTGATCCGAAAGGAGAAAACCCAAAAATGAAAAAGCTAAAGTACATGCTGTTAGGCGCTCTCATCAGTGCTGTCGTATCCACTTGTGTTGCACTGCCCACTCTGTCGTGGCTGTCCTCCAAGAGTGAAACCGTCGTCAACACCTTTGCCGGCGGAACCATCAAGGTCAGGATGGATGAAGCTCCGGTAGACGCAGAAGGCAAAAAGACGACCGGTGATCGTGTACAGAACAACACCTACAAGTTTGTTGCCGGAACGGAAGTTGATAAAGATCCTACCGCAACCGTACTGAAGGGCAGCATTCCTGCCTATGTATTCGTTTCACTGGAAAACGAGTATCCTGACGTCTTCACCTACACCGTCAGCAGCGATTGGCTGGAGGTAGGCAAAAAGAATAACAAGACTGTTTATGTTTACAAGAATATCGTGGACGCTTCCTCTTCTGACGAAGACGTTGCCCTGACGCCGCTCTTTACTACTGTAAAGGTTTCCGAGGAACTCACCTCTCAACAGTTGGAAGCAATGAAGGAAGTATGTGAAAACGGTCAGCAGCTGATCAGAACCCAGACCTATGCCATTCAGTCACAGGTTATCGAAAAGAAAGATGCCATCAACCAGGCTGCTGCACAGTTTGAAATTACCGGTACCACTTTGAATTATGACGTCAACGTCACCTGATGATTTCTTTTTTCATTCAGTGATTTGACAAGTGAGGTGAAGCAGACTTGAAACGATGGAAAAATACACTGTTGATGATATGCTTGTTGGCTATGGTACTGACAATGATATTTACAACCCTGAAGACAGGCAATCATACAGTGGCATACATGACGGATTTGTCCGATGTCTGCTTTAGTAAATTTGTAAATACCGAATCCAG
>CACYCV010000214.1 GCA_902772955.1 uncultured Ruminococcus sp. | reverse complement strand
TGTCGGCGTGAGAGTGACAGTCTCGCATCACACGCGAGAATATTTCCGACGGTAAGGGAGTTGCCAAGAATCCATACAAGTCATAAAGTATGACTCTAAACTGTTTGTAACACGAATCTCAAATGATTTTCAAAATACAACTTAAAGGCAAAGAGCCAAAGACTCTTTGCCTTTAATCGAGTGTGTAAACAGAGTACAAAAAAGATATTTCTTGTGGCGCGGCGCAGGACATGAACTCCTGAAAAAAGTAGCGACCGCAGGGAGCGACTACGTGAATCGTCCCGTGCGGTCACGCACTGGTGGAAGCGAGGGGAGTCGAACCCCTGTCCAAAAAGCACTTACAACGGTTTTCTCCGAGCGCAGTTGCCGATTACGGATTCCCCTCACACAACGTCCGGCAACGAACCTTGTGCTTCGGTAGTCTTTCAGTCATGACGAAGGCCAAGACGCTCCTTCATTCACGTTCACCACTCATCGACGCCCCTTTCAGACCGTGGTACTTCCGAAAGGAACGATCGCGCTAATTAAGCAGCGATGGCAACAGGTTTAGTGTTGTCGTTTGTTTTGAAATCTGCGGATTTTATAGCGGTTCTGCAGTGCCGCTGCTCGCTTGCCGAAGCTCACACTCCCTGTCGAAACCTTTACGCTCCCATGTGATGATATCATAACAGATTCCGGAAAAACTGTCAACTCCATTTTTACTTCCAGTCACATGACCGCATTGGCAAAACCCTCACATTTTTCTTCACTTTTATAGGTGGGCGCACAGCATAGTCCGTGACGGAGGGATATATAAGCGATATACTCACCAAACAACAAATCCGGCGGTGATTGGAAATAAGCAGCCCGATCAACTTTTATTTCCGCTTTCCATGCGCGTCTGCTATGTGCGGTTACGTTCCTTGACGGCCCTTTCTATATCCCGTTTGGCGGATTTGGCCGCCATATCCGCCCGTTTGTCATAGAGCTTTTTGCCCTTGCACAAACCGAGCTGCAGCTTGACCCGGGAGCCCTTGAAATAGAGGGAAATCGGAATCAGAGAGTATCCCTCCTGCTTCACCTGTCCCAGCAGACGCATGATCTCCCGGCGGTGCATCAGCAGCTTCCGTACCCGCAGGGGATCTTTATTAAAGATATTGCCTTGCTCATAGGGACTGACGTGCATTCCCTTGACAAACAGCTCTCCCTTTTCAATGGTACACCAGGCATCCTTCAGGTTGACTCTTCCCTGCCGGATGGATTTGACTTCCGTACCGCACAGCTCGATGCCAGTCTCAAAGCTCTCGATGACAAAGTATTCATGAAAGGCTTTTTTATTCTGAGCAATTGTTTTCAGGTTTTCCTTTGCCATCCCTTTCGACTCCCTTCCGGATGGATTCACTCAAAAATGTCAAAAAAGGCGATCAGACGGTGCTTTTCGGAATTTTCACCGGAAAGCACCACTGATCGGTTACATTTCACTTCTTCCGTGTATGGCACGGGTCAGCGTCACCTCATCGGTGTATTCCAGGTTACAGCCCACGGGGATACCATAGGCCAGTCTTGACACCCTGACACCAAGAGGCTTAATCAGCTTGGAAAGGTACATGGCCGTTGCTTCTCCTTCAATCGTCGGATTCGTGGCCATAATGACCTCTTTGACTGCCTGATGATCCTTCAGTCTGTTCATCAGCTCTTTGATGCTCAGCATATCCGGCATGATTCCCTTCATGGGAGACAACAGCCCGTGGAGCACATGATAGGTAATATTCAGTTCCCTGGTTTTTTCCAATGCCAGCACATCCTGCAGACTCTCCACTACACAAATCACAGATTTGTCCCGTTTGGGATCAGAGCAGATGGGACAGATCTCCTGATCCGTCATGTTGCAGCATACTTTGCAGTAGCGAATGGTCTTATGCGCCTGAACAACCGCATCGGCAAATTTTTCCGCCTCCGCCTGGGGCATGGTCAGCACATAATAAGCCAATCTGGCAGCGGTTTTGGGCCCGATGCCCGGCAGACGGCCAAACTGCTCTTGCAGCCGTTCAAAGGGAACAAGCTTATACTCTGCCATTATCAGAACAGTCCCGGAACATTCAGTCCGCCGGAAATTCTGTCCATGGTAGCGGCCTTTTCATCTCTTGCCTTACGGATTGCTTCATTGACGGCAGCAATAATCAGATCGGACAGCATATCAATGTCCTCCGGATCAACCACATCCTTGCTGATTTCCAGCGACTTGACCTCCAGTGCGCCGGTCACAATCGCATTCACGGCGCCGCCGCCTGCTGCTGCGGAATATTCCTTTTCGTCCAGCTCCTTGGTGGCCTGGTCCATTTCTTCCTGCATTTTCTGTGCCTGACGGGCAAGCTGCTGGATATTCTGGCCGCCTCCGTTGTTATTATAGCCCTTGGGTAATCTTGCTTTCATTTTGGGTTCCTCCGTTATTGTTTATTCGTGGATATCCACGTTTGATCAGATAAGGATCCTGATAGAATCGTTATCTGAGGGTTTCCTATGATTTGTCCGTTTCCTCTACGGGTACGCCTGCTGACCGGAAATCCGCAATCAGCTGTGACAGCGCATCGTCTGTTTTGGGTTCATCGGGATAGGAATAGCGTCCCAGCTTATATTCCCTGCCGGTCACCTGTCTGATGACATCCCGCATTTTATCCCGCTGTGCCGGTTTGCGCAGCATCTCAAAGCAGATGTCGTTTTTGGAATCCACCAGCACATATTTTCCGCTGATATAGGCATTGCTGCCTTCAAATCCCATCGCCACTGCCTTGGAATACTTTTTCAGCTCCTCCAGCACGTCCTGCCATTCCTGCATGGGAACCGCATTTTTCCGCAGTCTCTCCATATCTTCGGCTGTGGGCCGTTTGATGGAGGGAGACAAAGTTCGGGCGGTCGGTACAGAGGCAGGTGCGGGAGCGGCCGCAGCAAAAGACGGCGGATCCGCACGCAGCAGATGCAGTGCGTTTTCCAGGGAAGCAACCCGTTCCTCCAGAGAACCGGTGTCGGTTGATGATTTTCCTGAGCAGAGCTTTACCGCAGTCATTTCCATTTCTATCCGGCGGTTGACCCCATGCAGCATTCTGTCATAAGCATCCTGCAGCACATCCATGGCATGGATCAACTGCGGCAGCCTGACAGCGGAAGCCTGTTCGGCGGTCTTCTGAAAGTCCTTCTCTGTCATTACCAGAATGGACTCCGGCTTTTTCATGGTCTTGATCAGCATCATCCCACGAAAATGCTCCGTCAGCTCTTCGCACAGCCGCGCCATATCCTTGGAGCTGCGGTGCAGGGCATCAATGATATTGACAGCACCGGCGGCATCCTGCGTCAGAATGCAGTCGGTCAGGGTCAGAATACTGCTCTTGTCCGCCAGACCCGCCGTTTTCCGCACCTGTTCTTCCGTAATATGATCGGTCTGTCCCATGGCCTGATCCAGCAGCGACAGGGAATCCCGCATTGCACCGTCAGCGATACCGGCAATCAGAAGGGCGGCATCCCGGTCAATCCGGCAGCCTTCCTGCCCACAGACATATTCCAGTCGGTCGGCAATATTCTCCGGCGGGATCCGATGAAAATCAAACCGCTGACAGCGGGACAGAATCGTAGCAGGCAGCTTATGCACCTCTGTGGTGGCAAGAATGAAGATCACATGAGGCGGCGGCTCCTCCAGGGTTTTGAGCAGGGCATTGAAGGCACCGATAGAGAGCATGTGTACCTCATCGATGATATAGACCCGATAGCGGGCATGGGCAGGGGTGAAGTCGGCCTCCTCCCGCAGCATCCGGATATCGTCCACACCGTTATTGCTGGCGGCATCAATCTCCACCACATCCATTATACTGCCGTCATCAATTCCCCGGCAGATTTCACACTCGCCGCAAGGATCTCCCTGACGGGGAGACAGGCAATTGACCGCCTTGGCCAGAATTTTGGAGCAGGTGGTTTTTCCTGTTCCTCTGGAGCCGGTAAACAGATAGGCATGGGCAATACGGTCCGACATCAGCTCGTTTTTCAGGGTGGTTGTCACCTGAGGCTGGCCAATGACATCGGCAAACACACAAGGACGGTATTTTCTGTATAACACTCTATACAATCCAATCACGTCCTTTCGAAAAATCAGACAAGCCTTGACAGTCATACGCCAAAGGAAATATTTTTTCTTCCGCTGAGAAAGAAAAATTGTACAAAAGCGTAAAACAGCTAAAAAAATAAAGACAGCCCGCATAGCGGGGGTCACGCCCTTGCATATACGGTCGAACAGACTGACTGTATCGCACAGGCCAGGACGCTTAATGCTGCTCGGTTCCCCGCCTGACATGGTTCACGGTGTCCCGTCGTACAGCGCCTGTCCGATCGTATATGCAAGGGTATGAATCTGTCTTATCATCAACAAGCCTATTATACTATATCTGTTTCAAAAAATCAAGGATTATTTCTTGTTTTTTTGCGGTCCTGAAAACGATTTTGTCCCAAAAATATTCCTTTCTGAGACAAAATCGTCCCAAATCCTTCCGGAATGCTGTTATTTCGGTTTTTTCACCGAAACCAGGAAGCGTTTTCTTGCCACAACATTCCGCTGATCCTTGGCCATTACCAGAATCTGGTATTTCATGGCCAGCTTCGGCTGTACCAGTGTATGGGTTTTGGAAGAAAAAGAATATCTGGTCATCCACTGCTCGGCAATGACCTTTTTATAATACACCGCAAAGGTATAGGGCGGCTGGCCTCCCTGCGCAGACGCAGTAACGGAAATACTTTCTCCCTGTGTAATCATCGCTGAGGATATTTCAGAGGTATTGATAAAATCATCATCCTCTCCTGCTTTGACCTCACCCTCAACCTCCGGCTCCAGCTTGGTTTTGTCCACAGGCTTTTCTTTTTTCTCCCCGATTTCAGGCTCTTCCTTTTGGAGAATCAGAAACGGAATCGTCATGGTGCCGACAAAATTACCCTTGAACTGCAGCTTGGCGTTTGCTCTGCCGGGCTGGACATTGTCAAGGAAGAGGACGTCATAATCGACTCCCTCCTGCAGAACCGTTTCTCCGAATTTAACGGCAATCTGCATCTCGCAGGGACTGCCGGTATAGTCAAATTCCGTTTTATCCGCAAAGAAGGAAAGCGATCTGGCAGGAACCGGTGTAATCTGGAAGGTTCTCCGGATAATTCCGGTAAATTTTCCCTTTCCCTTCATCAGCACCTGAGCGGTGCCTGCGTTGATATTATCGGTTATTTCCAAGTCAAAATCCGTTCCCTTTTTCAGCTCCCTGTCCCCGATTTTCAAGGTAAACTGCGGCTCTATAGGATTACCGGTATAAACATAGGTGTTGTTCATCTCGAAATATTCCCCCGTTTCAAAACTATTTTTCATTATAGCATAGTCCCTTCTAAATGTCACTGCCTTTTGAACTTTTTTTCCTGTGCAAATTGTATAATTCTAAGCCATTCCGAAAGAGACAGAACTGGGAGGGTGCCGGTTTGATCAATTATTTTCTCTGGGGAGGAGAATAAACGTACAATCAGTCAAACCACGCCTGACGGGATAAGACCAAAAATACCCGGCAGAAGGATTTTCCACCGGGTATCGGATTACAGTGCAGCGGCCGTTTCCAGGGCCAGCAGGATCATATCCCGGAAGCTGACCTCTCTTTCCTTGGGAGAGCAGCTCTCTCCGGTCAGGGGACAATCGGAAACGGTGCAGATCGTCAATGCCTGTTTTCCCAGACGGGCGGCATTGAAATACAGGGCGGCGCATTCCATTTCTGTAGCCAGCACCCCCAGTTTCCGCCATTCAATCAGGCTTTCCGCATCGTCATAAAACACATCCGTAGAATAAACGGTTCCCACAAAAACCTTTTGCTGACGGGCAAGGGCTGTCTGATAGGCAGTATGCAGCAGCGAAAAGCCGGCCGTTGGCGCTGGCGTTCCGGGAAGGCGGTACTGAGCGGCGAAGTTGGAATTGGTTGCGGCAGACATTGCCAGCACCACATCCCCCACCTTCAGATCAGCGCTGACCGCACCGGCGGTTCCCACGCGGATAATATTTTCCACTCCGAAAAAGCGGAACAGCTCATAGGAATAAATCCCGATGGAAGGCATTCCCATGCCGCTGCCCATGACGGATACGGGCTTTCCCTGGTATTCACCGGTAAAGCCCAGCATTCCCCGCACCTCATTAACCTGTCTGACATTGGTCAGAAAGGTTTCGGCAATAAATTTTGCCCGCAGGGGATCTCCCGGCATCAGCACGGTTTGAGCGAAATCCCCCGGCTCGGCGTTAATATGAGGTGTACCCATGACCGATTCCTCCTTTGATTAATAGCCCAAAGACTCTCCTACCAGAATCACCTTGATTCTGTCCTTCTGGCGCTGCTGAGCACAGACGGTATAGCTGCAGCAGATACGCTGATCATTCCGGCAGCCGTCACCCAGGGTGCTGTCAGCCTGATTCAGGGACACGCATTTGCCTGTTTTCGCGCAATAGGTATCACATTTCAGACGCTGTGTATTCAGCGGAGAAGCGACGGTTCTGAGGCGGTCAAAGGCTTCCTCCAGGTTCTTGACGATTTTATTGTAGCCTGCCACCACGATAACGCTTTTCGGGCCGTAAAGAATCGCCGCTACGCGGTTACAGTTACCGTCCACATTAAATAGCTTGCCGTCCTCGGTAATCGCATTAGCGCTGGTCAGATAAACGTCGCTGAAAAACGCCTTCCGGTAGATTTCCTCCACCTGTTCTCTGGTCAGTCCCGGCACGCTGCGATCCAGGTAGTGATAGTCACCGTTCTGCAGCAATTCCCGGATTCCGCACTGCGTCAGTGTCACCGAACCTCCGTGGGTCACGGTAGCTCCCTTTTCCATCAGCTCCTGAACCTTTGTTCTGGCATCCTCCGCTGTAGGACAATAATAGGCCTCCATCCGGTTACGGCGCAGTGCCTCCAAGGTTTTTTCAATTGCTGCCATATTCAATTCCTGCATCATTGTTTCCTCCTTTAAAAAACAGAGTCTCCCCTGTCATCTTTTCTTCCCAATTATTATATAATACTTTAACCCCAAAATCAACCCCAGTGGTGCGTGACCCAAACGTCTTGAGGCCTTGCCCCAAACCCCACAAGGGGGCTTCTCGCCCCCTTGGACCCCTCGGCAGGGACGCAGCCCCTGCACCCGGTGTCTGAATGATGGTGAAATAACCGCAAGAACGCTTCCCCAAGTTAAAAGTTTCGCCAGCCTTTTCAAAGGCTGCGGGGTCCATGGGGCAGAGCCCCTGGTCGCACTCCGCAGAGTGCGAAACTCCAAAGGGGCTTGGGGGCGA
>CACYCV010000213.1 GCA_902772955.1 uncultured Ruminococcus sp. | reverse complement strand
TGCCCTGTTTCTGTCAGAACATCAATCGTATCACTCCGCAGGGTTTTAACAATTCCCATTGTCCCATTAACATACCGCCCGGCCTGATCGTTGACAGTCAGCATGATCTTGCATCCTTCCTTCAGAATGATTTCATCATCGGCAAACTTATCACCGTTGTTTACATCCCCGTCAACAATCGCCGTGTAGGTTCTTTCGTCTGTCTGAAGCTTTGCCATTTCAATGTCATTGATGTCCTTACATTTTTTGTTTGTCGGGACCAGATACACAGAATCATCACCCTGTAACGGAAGCGTGCTTGAATACCGCATCAGGAAGTCAATGCATGAATCTTTCTTCTTCGGATCAGCGTGTCTGATCTCTGACAGAACAGATTTGAAAGCTGCATCATCCTGCCTGACAATCTCCCGGAGGATAACGCCATGGAAATTCAACATAGCCCAACTGGTAGATATGAAAGCGTATCCCTTGCCGTAATCAAACTTGTATGCTGCTGAAAGCTCTATTTCATCATTTTGAGTAATGACTGGCGGTAACTGGTAGAAGTCACCAAGCACAATCAGCTGGAGGTCTTTCTCTTTGACTGGGTATTTTTCATATTCTTCAGGCAGATATCCGGTGATTTTTGATTTTTCAAGGTTCATCCTGTCGATCACCCGGCATTCATTCTCATAAATGACCCTGCGGGCTACATATTCGAACAAATCAAACCTGCACATGCTGATCTCATCAATGATTATTGTGTCCGCTACTCTCAGGATGTCCTTGCGCTCATAAAGTTTTCTGTTGTTCTTCTGAACACCGATATCACATCCGAATGACCTGTGAATAGTTTCGCCGTGGAGATTATCAGCAGCCGTCCCAGTCGGAGCCATAATCAACAGTGTTTTTCCGGAATTATCCGCTGTACGGATGAATATTTTTACCACTTCACTCTTTCCAGTCCCGGCCTCACCTGTCAGAAACACGTTTTCGCCAGACATCATGAGGTCAAGGGCGCGTTTCTGATCTGCTGTGAGCTGAGAAATGTCAATATTTGCCATAATTATTCTTATTTTCCCTTCTTTTTACTGGTTTTGGGTTACTTCGGGTTACCTTCATTTTTTGAAAGCACTGAAAATAGGGCGTTTCAGCCATCGGGTAACCCGGTAACCCGGTAACCCTAACTTTTTTCCTATATAGGGAAAAAAATGTGTATTACATGCAAGGCAGACACACACATATTTTTTTATATATATAAGTGTAAAAATTCCGGGTTACCGGGTTTTTGGGTTACCTCTTTTCCGGAATGCCTGAAAATAGGGCGTTTCGCGACTTTCGAGGTAACCCAAGGTAACCCGAAAATCATTTTTTTTAACTGAACAAGTCCTTTTCGCATTCATATTCTTCCAAGTCAACCACCTTTACGGAAACAACTCTTTTTACTGATCTTTCCTTTTTTATCAGAAATGTATCACGGTCGCGATCTTTTTCTCTGCCGTTTACTCTCAATAGGCCGTTTCGTTTTGCCCATATCGTGAAAGCCTTTCTTGTGTACCCGGCTTCTTTGCAGAGACTGTTAAGCGCATTGGTAAAAAAGTTTATGTATTTCTCGCCATCCTGATAGTCCACTTCTCCCCATTGATCGATATTATTGAACTGGATATCAAAGTGCTGTCCTTTTTCTTGATAAACGCCGATCAGATACTCATAGCATCTGGAGCCATCAGACACCAGTGATTTACTCGTTAAGTAGCTTTTTACTTCATCAACCGAAAGATTGTGATTGTCATTGAATATGATTTCCGTTGCCAGTTTATCCGCAGTGAGCAGCGCACCCATTGAAAGCACCTGTTTCTGCATCGTCTCTGATGTTGTGAGAAGCTTGCAATAATGGCTGTGCATTTTCTTAATTTCGGAGATGTCCCTGTTTTTTATCTCCTCAACAAACATTTTTCCGGCAAAACCATAATTTTCCCGAACAATCCCTGCTGTTTCTTGCGGTGAATCAAATAACCGTTCACCTGTCAGACTTACCTCAATGATTCTATTGATTGCACCGCCCTGCTGAACGAATGCATTTAATGGGCTTTCGCCATTGACGATTATGGTATTTTTCCATGTTCTTACGCGTTCAGACCCAAGCTCTTTGTTTGAACGCTTCTTTCCACTGCCGGAACTGAGGTTGTAAATCACCTGCTCAATATTGTCCTTGATTCCTTTTCGCATCTTTGCCGTATCGTCCAGTATAAGCGGAAGGTTATTCAGGATATCTGCCCTGACCTCCAATTCTGTATCTGTTGTCAGGAAATCACCCATGTATAGTCCTTCATCTGGGCAGGCCCATACAGAAGTTGCAAGCATGAGCATGACGGTTTTTCCGCTTTCTGTCAGTCCACAGAAATCTACGATTACAGATGCTATCCCAAGAAACTTAATCAGAACGCTGCTGAACGATGCCGCCAGCGCGATTCTCGGCTCGATGTATGGAGCGGACCGAATAGTCTTTGCATGGTTCAGCCAGACATCATAGGATCCATTTTCTGTAATTGACTGGATCAGCTGCGGGGCTTTCAGAGTTGCGTCAAAAATAATTTTGTCATCGTATGGAAGAAAGTCTGTGCCATGCCATCCAAGCTTTGACGAAGACTGTACAAGCGGAATAATGTCATCGTTGTTATTTTCCACATCTGACAGGTACTTCACTAAAAGTCTGGATGTTTCTGACGTCACACCTATTCCGTACTTTGCAAGGGTTGTTATTGACCGGGCGTTTGCGATCATGTCCTTTGGTACAGTTATTTCATTCCACAACCGATTCTTACCGCCTCGTTTAAAGGCAAGCGTGATCTGTTCTTCTGATGTTTCCTGATTCCGCATCCGTTTAATTGGGAGAATCGGATGGTAGCATGCTGTCTGATCAGCCCTGCTGGACTCTTGCGATTGTATGCCGTCTTCGGTTGCTATCCAGGAACCACAGTACATATTTGTGTATTCCTTGCCCGACACATCAGCTTCAAATCTCGTTACACCTTCAACGCTTTGCGATCTGGATGCTTTTTCATCGTCCTTAATCTTCTGCTCAATTGTTCTGAGCATTTCATCAACGTGGGTTTTGATTTTTAAATCCTTTGCACGTTTCTGAATCTGATACTTCAATTCCCCACGAGTCATAGGGTCCTTGAATACTTCGCTTTCATAGAGCTTCTTATAAAAATCTGATGAGATTAGTTGTGCCTCTGTCAGTTCGTCTATTTTCACAAGTCAGCACTCACCTCCTCCCATAAGCACTCGTATTCTTCAAGTGCGCTTGAATATTCACACATGCATGTACACCATTCATCAGAAAAAGGTTTGTACGCTCTCATGACCGATCTATACAAGTCCATGTCTCTTGATACCTGCAAAAGCCTGATCCTCTTATTCCTCTTTTTCTGTTCAGCGCGTTCTCTTTTCCAGTCAGAATTCAGCCTGTCTCTTAATGCATGCCTTGAATCTGCCTTTGTCTCCGGTTTCTGATATTCACCGCCAAGACTGATAAATGCATCCTTGAAGGAACAGCCATCCATCAACATGACAAACTTGAAAATGTCACCGCCCTCACCGCATCCAAAACAATAAAAACTGTCTCTATAGATCTTTAATGAGGCAGTATGATCACCCTGGTGAAACGGACAACGGATAAACCCTGCTCTGTTCGGCCTGAGTCCGTACCGTTCTACAAGTTCTGTCATACTGATGGACTGTTTTATTTCTTCCTTTGTCATATCTCTATACAGTCAAATGCCTCTATTGGCGGAACATCCCACCATCCAGATGATTCACGGTAAATCTGAAATCTGACATTGTTAGCAGCTTTCTCAGGAGATACAGCAGATGTTTCTGTATATGGCTGACCATTCAGGAATACCAGATACTTTTTCATTTTTCTGTACAGGTTCAGTTCATCGTATCCCTTTGGTTTCTCCATCTTTTAAAATCTCCATGATCTTTTGGCCTGTCTGGTCCTTCGTGCAAAATTCGAACCGTGCACCATAACGATCCTGTATCGTACACAGGCTTTTATATAGCTGCTTTCCATCAACTGCCTTCGGTGAAACGAAATACTTTTCAGGCTTTCCGGTTATTTTGTTCTTTCTCCATCGGATTTCATGCTTGCGAGGGTTTTGCCAGAAGTACACATCTTCAAGAGTTTGTATATCTGGACCGTGTTCTATCAAAAATATAATTTTGATTCCGGCGTCTATAGCGCGAATTAGTTCTTTTTTGAATCGTTCGTGCTGTTGTGTGACGTTTCCCACAAGTTCCTGAAGGTCTTTCTTCCGATCAATGACAAGCCGTGCGTTGTCCAATGACATATAGTCACCCACATACAATTTGCTTCTGACATACTGGACACCGATCTTGTCAAACTGCTTCGATATTCGGTTCCATTCGCTGGCATGTTCGCGAGTATCAGTCTGGATTGTCAATCATGATCACCACCGATCAATTAAACGGAAGCTCATCCTGCACACCATCAGGAATATTCATCCAGCCGTCTTTATCAGCAGGCGTTGTCGTAAGCCCACCGGATTCTCTCCATGACTTGTGCTCGTCAGTTTCATAGGTATCAGGTACTTTTGCATCTGCTACCTTCTCATTTGCGCAGAACCACTGGAGCTTCCGCTGATGGGTTTCTTTGTCGTTGTATACGCCAAGTTCTTCCCTGAAAATACCACCCACAAGCTTATTCTTGAAGCATGCGGCAAATCCATCGCCCCACTGGACAGAGAAGCCAGGATTGGACTTTTCAACCGAAGTTGTAAAGCCTTTGAATGTTCTGCTGCATTTTCCTTCAGAGTCTTCGGTATTCATATAGCAAACACCATTGTTGGGCCATTTCTTATCAGGCCGGATATCATTTCTGAACCTGTCAGCAAAATAATGAGGCTGCTTGTCGTTGTCGGCAGTATCAAAGCTAATCTTGATCATCGGTTTTCCGTTCTTGTTGGTCATTTCTTCCACCTGCTTAATCACAAGGTAATGACCGCCAAGTTCGATATTGATAAATTCACCCGCTGCCTGTGTCTGTTCGTAATTCTGTGGTTTCTGCATTAAACTGTTTCCTCCTTATTTTTTGATTCAACTGATACCGTTCCCATTTCGTAGTACTCACGGATTTTCTGATCAACAAAAGCCAGATCGTTATCAATTGTCAGATCATCAAACATTCCGATTGGTGATTTACTTACCGCGCCATTGGCGGCCTGTGTAACAAATACGTGTTTGCCTGATTCTTCGATACATCTCAGAACAATCGTAAACATCCCGGCTACATTG
>CACYCV010000212.1 GCA_902772955.1 uncultured Ruminococcus sp. | reverse complement strand
GCCCTGGAGAGAGATTACGGGTTTACGCCGAAGATTGGGATCCGTGAGGGACTGAGAATATTTTCTGAATGGTATAAACTTTTTTATGATATCTGAGTGCCAGATTCATTTCTTATCCGTATAAAACAGTGAAAGGAACTTTTACATCAGTTCCTACAGGATGGCCACCTGAAAATGAACAGCAAGGAAGGAGGGAAAGCAGTTCCAGGAATACTCTGACAGTCAGGATTATGATAGCCTTTTAATCAAGGCAAGAAAGGCTTTCAACTTGAATTAATTGTTGACAAAGCCAAATGCTTGCTATACAATTAATTTGATATATTGTGGAATAATATATCAAAGATCCTGACAGTGAGGAGGTGACGCCGATCCGTGAAGACGATTGTGGAACCCAAAAGAAATATTTCTACACTTTGGGGGAAACAAACAGTCAGGAATGAAGGCACTTACCGTATGATGCGGTATGTTCTGCAAACGGAATGTGAAGACAAGGTGTTATTACATAATGTCGTTACAGGCCAGCTTGCAGTACTGGATCAAGACGAAGCAAACTTGATTAAACAGCTTCCGGTAAAGTACTGTAACAAACTGGATCATCTCATTGAAGGACATTACCTGGTCGAAGAACAATATGATGAATACCATAAAGTTGCGAATTTACGGGAAGTATTAAGAAAAGTGTTTGAATCAAGATGCAGGCCGGGAATCACGCATTATACGATCCTCCCCACAACGGCTTGCAATGCCAGATGTTACTATTGCTTTGAAAAAGGTTCCAGGACGTTAACCATGTCTGAAAAAACCGCGGATTCAGTGGTTGAATTCATCTCTTCCCATTGCGATGATGAGAAAAAGATTGAAATCTCATGGTTTGGCGGGGAGCCCACGGTAGCAGCATGCAGAATAGACCGAATCTGTGAAGGACTGACAAACAAAGGCATTCAGTACCGATCAGATATGACAACAAACGGTTATCTGTTTGATGAAGAAATGATACTCAAAGCCAAGGAATTGTGGAAGCTTCATCATGCGAATATAACACTCGATGGAACAGAAGAAACGTACAATCGAGTTAAAGCGTATGTAAACGTGAAGGACAATCCGTACCGAAGAGTGTTGTCAAGTATTAACCGGCTGTTGGATTCTGGTATTACTGTCAAGCTACGAATGAATTTTGATCTGGGCAATTATCGTGAGTTTGCGGATATATTACAGGATCTCAAAGAGTATTTTGATGATAATCCGCACTTGCAAATCAGCGTGCATCCAATCATTGGTGATTTTCCTGAGAGTGGAGAAAATGAGCGGCATGGCAGCGAGGCCTGGTTTGAAGACAAGATCTGTGAACTGAATGAGATGGCCAGAAACAAAGGTCTTCTGAAAAGGCAGGTAATGCTTCCTTCTTTAAAGTTTACGGGTTGTCAAGCAAATCAAGATACTGCGGCCACCATTACCCCTGACGGATATCTTGTAAGATGCCCTGAGCAATTTGGGGAGGACCAAATAACAGGAAACATTTGGGATGGAATTACGAACACAACAATAATCCACGCATGGAAGGAACGTATTGATTATCCCAAATGCAAACAATGTGTTTTGTTCCCTTATTGCGAGAAGCCTGCATTATGTTCAGCCAAAGACAGATGCTGCTATTCCAAAGAGTTAATCAAGATAATTCAAAGCAGTATGAAACACAGTATGTGTTCATAAATATGATATTCAGGAGGAAAGTAACATGGAATTTGAAAAGCCGAATGTGGAGTTTGTAGAACTCGATCCTAACGAGGACATCACAACAGCCTCGGGAAGCCCCAGTCTTGAAACCTGTGATGGTCCCGATGCTCCTTCCAACACTTGTTCAGATACCGGTGCTTTTATGGTGTAAAACATTTCAGTAAAAGGAGACAGAAAGGAGAATTATCATGAGAGAACAGATTAATGATCAGGCTCTTGAAGACGTAGTCGGAGGTACTGTTATTATCAGTAAAGATCACATGGTTGTCGGTTTTT
>CACYCV010000211.1 GCA_902772955.1 uncultured Ruminococcus sp. | reverse complement strand
GTGTCCCTCGGTCTACCCTATTCCCCAAGGTTTGACAAAGCGTCTGCCGCTTTGGAATATACACCTATGTTTCCCACTTGCAGCCTTCTGTTACGCTGACGGAAAATCAGAATCAGGAAGGGCATAGGAGGGTATCTGCCTGCATATAAGAGAAAAGGCCCATACCGGCTGTCAATACCGATTGAATGTGCGTATGGGGACAGGGGCGGCAGAAGATCATCCGCAAAACGGATGGGTTGCTTCGACTGTCAGAGATAGGCGGCCGGGCAAAAAAAGCGCCTCCATGCGTTGAAACATGGAGGCGCTTGATGAGATTTCAGCTGTTTTTGATTTCATCCAGGCAGGATTGACAAACGGATTGATTTTTATACGTCTGTACATTATTGGCTGAATTACAGAAGATACAAGCGGGACGATACTTTTTGATGATAACACAATCATCTTCCACGAAAAACTCCACGGAGTCAGTGCCGTCCTTGATACTGAGCATCCTTCTGATGTCTGACGGTAAGACCAAACGGCCTAATTTATCGATCTGTCTTACACAACCGATCGCTCTCATAGTGTTCCGCTCCTTTCTTAATAAATTCAATTCGATACTATTGTGCTATATCTATATCGTACTATTTATTTACTGAATTGTCAAGAGAAAAAAACGAAAAAAGGGAGATTTTTTTAATAATTCTGTTTTTTGTAGAATATGGACAATTAAATGATCGGAGTATAGTAATTTCACATAATCCCCATTAAATGGACGGTTTTCGCCGATATTCGTCAAAAATCAGCATAAAGAAAGTGAATAGGAATGGTACAATAATAACATGAAGAATAATATCTTTTTTAAGTTTTTTTGTCTATGCGTCTATGAAATAGAAATTTACGTCCGGAAAGTGATATTCTCATAAAATTCTATCTACTTCCATAAATGCCAATTAGTGATATAAGTGGGCGGAGCTTACCATACATAGGAACCATAAACGGCTCATGATTGAGGTCATATTTTGAACCGCGGAGGGATTTTTGTGCTGAACGGAATTTGGCTGGGGATGATAGTGGCAGGCTTTGCTGTTTCTGTGCTGAAAGGAAACACAGAGGCGTTTTCCGGAGCGGCTGTGCAGGGGGCTGACAAGGCGATTCGCCTGTTGATCTCAATGGCAGGGACGATGTGTCTGTGGAGCGGGATGATGAAAATAGCTGAGGCCAGCGGATTATCCCGGGCTCTGGCCCGGCTGCTGTCACCAATGCTGCATCGCCTCCTTCCGGACTATCGAGAAAAACCTCTGGTCATGCAGGCAGTGAGTGCTAATGTTTCAGCAAATCTTTTGGGACTGGGGAACGCTGCCACACCGTTGGGAATCCTTGCTATGAAGGAAATGCAGAAAACCAACCCACTGCGGACGGAACCGAATAACAGCATGGTGATGTTTGTGGTGCTGAATACCGCTTCTATTCAGCTGATTCCTTCAACCATCGCCGCTTTGCGACAGTCGGCAGGCAGTATGCGGCCTTATGAAATAATGCCCTATGTATGGATAGCTTCTCTGGGCGCCCTGGCTGTGGGAATCGGCTGGACAAAGCTCCTGTCAGCCGGAAGCTGCCATTGGAGAAAGCGCCCAAAAAACAGGGGGTGATTGCATGGAACAGATCGGAATATTTGCTGTGCCTGTGACGATAGTGCTCATTGTGATAGTCGGAGCCTTCAGAAAAGTCGCACTGTTGGAATGCTTCACCCAAGGCGTCCGGGAAGGAGCAAATTCCCTGCTTTCTGTGGCGCCGTCATTATTTGGTCTGGTGGTAGGGGTTTCCATGCTGTCAGCCTCCGGCTTTTTTGAAATGATGGCGTCATGCCTGTCTCCTGTCATGGGGTGGCTGGGGATTCCCGCAGAGGTAGTTCCGTTGGGCCTGATGAGGCCTGTTACCGGGAGCGGATCTCTGGCAATTCTGAATGATATTCTGGAATTGAATGGACCGGATAGTGAGGCAGGAAGAATCGCTTCGGTGATGGCCGGTTCTACGGAAACTACATTTTATGCCATTGCGGTTTATTACGGTGCGGTGGGACTGAAAAAAACACGATTCACCCTTCCGGCGGCACTTCTGGCAGATATGGCAGGAATGATGCTGGCCGTAATGACGGTAAAATGGCTATAGATCGATTTTAAAAAGCTGTTTAAAAAAAGAGATAAGGGCCTTATTTGTGAATGTAAAAATGTTTTGCGGATAATCTGACAACCTCGTTTTATATCCGGCTTTATTGTATAGTGAAGTCCTTACCGCCCCATCGTATAAAGTATAAAGCGTTGGATGTTAGCGAAGCATTGCTGCAACGCGTCCCGCGCGGTCACGTACCGTATGGCTGTGTTGAATTTCTGAAAAGGGTGTGATAGAATAAAAGATGGTTCAATGTAAATGAAACAGGAGGAATCAGAAATGTGGACGGTCAAGGATATTCAGGAGCCTGATTTTGGCTGCGAAGGCTTGCCGGATGGAGAAGAACTGTGCTGTGATGTGCTGATGATGGAAACAGAAAGCGGTGAAATGCGGACCGTCGGGGTGCCGGATGCCGAACTGTACGAAAAGGATATCCGTCCTGGAACCCTTGTAACAATAGAAAACGGGCGCATAATGAAAGCAGAGGGATAATGACAACTGGGAGAATTGCTTGGTAGAACGAACCTTCACGGATGCAGCAAGATTGCAAAAATCAACAAAGAGTAAAACACCAAAGGCAGGAAGAGAAGGAAATTGAGAAGAAAACTATACAATTTGTAGAGAACAAAAAAAGTT
>CACYCV010000210.1 GCA_902772955.1 uncultured Ruminococcus sp. | reverse complement strand
TCTATCGGCGTACGCAGGGGGCTTTCCGGTCGCCCCCTGCACCCCTTCGGGGTCAATTCTATAGGGAAATTCATATCTACGGAAAGGCTTACCGGAGGGTTCCGTTGGTCATAACACAACCGCCCCAAAGCGGCGCGTAAGCGCCGTGTGGGGTGGAAGCCGCGGCAGTAAAGCTGGACACGGCGAAATCAAGCGGAACGGAGTGGAGCAAGCCGCGAATCGTCCCGCGCGGTCACGCGCCGCGAATTGACAGCAGAGGCACTCCACCCGCAGGACGATTTATGGTTTCTCCTGGCGGCAGATGTCCTCCTTCAAACGGGTGATTATTTTCTTTTCCAGACGGGAAATGTAGGATTGCGAAATGCCCAGTTGATCCGCCACCTGCTTCTGGGTGTGTGCCTTGTGGCCGTTCAGCCCGAAGCGAAGTTCCATAATCGTTAATTCCCGCGGGCTGAGCCTGTTGACCGCTTTCATCAGCTGGGCTTGCTCAGATTCCTGCTCCAGCCGCTGATTGACAACATCCGAATCACTGCCTAAAATGTCCGAAATCAGCAATTCATTGCCGTCCCAATCCACATTCAGCGGTTCATCAATGGAAATCTCGTTTTTTTGCTGGGCACATTTCCGGAAATACATCAGGATTTCATTTTCAATACAACGGGACGCATAGGTGGCCAGCTTGATGTTCCGGGACGGACAAAAGGTGTTCACCGCCTTGATCAGACCAATGGTGCCGATGGAAATCAGATCCTCCACATTGACAGCCGGCGATTCAAACCGTTTGGCAATATATACCACCAGCCGCAGATTGTGAATAATCAGCGGTTCCCGTGCCTTTTCGTCTCCCTGCTCAATGCGACGCATGATTTCAGCTTCCTCATCACTTTTTAACGGGGGAGGAAGTGTTTCCGGACCGTTTATGTAATACAGGCCGTCCTCCCCTTTCAGCGTCATTCTGATCAGCGACAGCCCGGACATCAGCTTTCCGGACAATCCGCAAAATCCCTTCACAGCATTAACTCCCTTTCCTCAATAGTTCTGCGGGAACGATGGCATCGCACCCGTGCAAAAAGTTTTTTTCGCTGCCAAGAGCAAGATAGGCACTGACCCGGACGCTTCTGTCAGCCGTGACCAATACAATACGGTCGGGACGAAAGGCCGGCAGAACACCACTGCCTCCTACCGAAGAATATGGAATCATGCGTATTCTCACAGCGGGTATGCCTTTTCCCTGTATCAGAGGCTGCAGGTCAGGATTGTTTTGAAACAAATCCTGCCGCACCACAATGACACATTCCCCGGAAAAGGGCTCATGCAGGGTATTGCCCGTATCCGAAAAGCCTGACACCTCTGTCATGTGTCCTCCCGTCCAGATCTGGACCCGGCACTGCAGACGTTCCCTTGCTTCCTTGCCCGTCAGCCGCAGCAGCAGCCGCATTCCGCCATAGCACAGCAGTGTCAGAAGAACCAGCAAAAGCGGTGAAATGCCGATATATACCGTTCCGTTTTTCACCATCAGGTTCTTCGGTGTGCCCAGGGATAACAGTGCCGTCATACATCCGCCGTACAGAAAGCTCACGGCAAACAACAGCAACGCAGCCCGTCCAAAACGCCGCCAGGGCAAAGGCAAAAAAGCCGCTGCCGTTATCAGCAGCGCTTCTGCCAGCCCGATCATCACACTGCCCGCTATCGGCATCGGCGGCAGCAGCACAACAAGGGAACCAACGGCTCCCACCAGCGCTCCTGCCGCAAGACGTCTGCGTTTCAGAGGCAATGTCATGATTCTGGCCACGGACAGCAGCATCAGTCCATCCATCATAAAATTAACACAAAGCAGTACATCCAGATATACCGTTGTTTTCAAGCCCACCCTCCTTTGGCAGCTCTTATTATCCCATACCCTCTCTGTATTTTTTGTCGAACCATTGTGACGCCGTCCACTTTCTCTGGAAGCAGCAAAACGCTTTGAAAAAACAGGCATGGCAATCCTTTCGGGAACTGCCATGCCTGTTTTCCTTCCCTGCCGCCTTTGAAGACGGTTTCCCGGATTTTCGGAACCTCCGGAATACATCAGGCGCACGCCCACAGGAAGTATCCTTGGGGTATGACCGCGCAGGACGTGTTCACTTCGCTAACAGCCAAACTTTGTATGATGGGAGAGCAAGGACTTCACTAAACAATAAAACGGGATGTGGAACGTATTCGTCACATTGCCCGCGGTTTCCGCCCCACACGGCGCTTACGCGCCGCTTAGGGGCGGGTGCATTCTGACCGGGCATTTTCCCCGGAATTATTTTACACGGCAAGCTTTGCTTTTGTTTTCCGGAAGGGTTCCCTTTTTCTGCCATAACAGCAAGCAATTTCAGCTGCTGTTATGTAGCCTGTTTTCTGAATTCCTCTGTACCCAGCCCGAAACTGACCGCCAGGGCTTCGTCAACCCTGCCCATGTCGTTCCGATTGAGGGTACCCATCTTTTCTTTCAGCCTTCTCTTGTCAATGGTTCTGATCTGCTCCAGCAGCACCACGGAATCCCTGGATAATCCGCTGTTATCCGCATACAGGCGGATGTGGGTGGGCAGCTTTGCTTTGGATTCGCGGCTGGTAATCGCTGCCGCAATCACGGTCGGACTGAATCTGTTGCCGATATTGTTCTGGATAATCAGTACCGGACGGATCCCGCCCTGTTCCGATCCTACCACCGGACTCAGATCCGCATAGTAAATATCGCCACGCCTGATATTCATATCATTTTCACGCTCCGAATCTTTATTTGCGGTTTCCCGCTTAGCGAGGTGTCGATATCCATATTTTGCCCTGTACCAGACAAAATTAATCATTGACCGGGTCATCAACACACTATATTCTATTCCTGTCCCTGATTTTTGTGAGCGTTTCGGCTTGGTGACGGCTGTGACAGCTGCACAGCGCACTATGTATTCCAGGTTGACGGCATCCGGTCCATGACACAGTAAAATATATGCGTCCGTCATTTCATTCATGACTGTTTTTTTGCAAAACAGCCAGCCAGTCCTCCGCCGCGTCGGTCATGGTAACGGTTTTTCCGGTAAAAGGATGGACAAAGCTCAGCTCCGTGCAATGCAGACATTGCCGAATAAACCATTTTCGGCTCCCTCCGTACATATCGTCTCCCGCCAAAGGATGTCCGATGCCTGCAAAATGCGTCCGGATCTGGTGGGTTCTGCCGGTTTCCAGACGAAGCTGCAAAAGAGTATGCCCGTGTTCCGTCCGCAGACAGGTATAATGGGTCACGGCAGCAACACCGCTTTTTCCCGATTCCCGCTGAATGGTATGGCCTTCCTTCAGATGAATCGGCTCATCAATAGTACCGCTGCCGGAAATTTCCCCTTCACACAGTGCCAGGTAAATTTTCCGGGTATGGGCAGCCAGAAAGGTATGGGCATAGCTGCTTTTGGCAATCAGCACCAGACCGGAGGTATCCCGGTCCAGGCGATTGACTGCCCGGAAGGTATAGTCCTCCCCCCTACGGTGCCAATAACTGACCACGGCATTGGCAAGCGTATCCGTCTGATGCTGATGGACGGGATGCACCGGCATGAAAGGAGGCTTATGAACCACCATCAGGGCATCATCCTCATACAGCACCTGCAGCGGAAGCTCCACCGGACGGATATGGGAGGAGTCCTCCGGAAAACGCAGCACCACCGCATCTCCGGAATGCAGGATATCAATACTGCGAAGGTTTTTTCCATTGACCGTCATACCGTTTTCGGTTCGTTTCAGCCGTGCCAGCAGACGGGCAGATACATGACAGTGTCTGCGCAGAAATTGTCTCACAGTAATGCCGTCCAGCTCCGGTTTCACAGTAAACACAGGCATTTCAGTTCTCTCCTTTTTTTGCGGCAAAGCTCATCAGTTCTTCCAGCGTTCCGATCCGGTAATCACACAAGGGATGAGGCAGCGTGATTTTACCTTTGGGATCATACAGACAGGTATCGAGCCCCGAATTCCTGCCTCCCTGCATATCCGAGGTCAGAGAATCTCCCACCACCAGAATCCGTCGGCGGTTCTTTTCCGGGATTTCCGCCAGCACCGCATCAAAAAACGCCTTTCCTGGTTTTCCGACGCCCATTTCATCGGAAATAAACAGTTTCTGGTAGGTTTTTTCCAGTCCGGCTAACGCAAAGCGTCCCTTTTGCACCTGAGTCAGCCCGTTAGTGATAATATCAATTGAAAATCTCTCTGACAGCTTTTCCAATGCCTCCCGGGCACCCTCCAGCAATATTGCCTGCTCTGACAGTGCCTCCACATAGCAATCTGCCAGAGCCGCACTGTCCACACCGGAATCAAAGCAAGCCGCCAGCAATTCCTGAAAGCGTCTCACGCGAAGCTCCCCGCGGGTAATGCGGTTTTGTTCAAACTGCTTCCACAGAGCCGTATTGATGCGGCTGAAGGCTTCACAGACAGTCCGGTCAAAGGAAAGTCCGAAGGAAAGAAGGGCCTTCCGCAGGGCCGCCGCTTCACATTTCGGAAAATCAAAAATCGTATCATCCGCATCCATCAGCAAAGTCGAATAATTCATTTCGTTCATTCCTTCCGTCTTTTTCTCCATTATACCCAACTCCTCCCCAAATATCAACCAGCACGGCGTGCGCGTGACCGCGCGGGCGGAGTGCCTCCGCTGTCGATTCGCGGCGCGTGACCGCGCGGGACAATTCGCGGCGCGCTCCACTCCGTTCCGCTTGGTTTCGCCGTGTCCAGCTTTACTGCCGCGGCTTCCACCCCACACGACGCTTACGCGCCGCTTTGGGGTGGTTGTGTTATGACCAACGGAACCCTCCGGTAAGTCTTTCCGTAGATATGAATTTCCCTTAAAGCTTTTAATCCGAAGGGGTGCAGGGGGCGA
>CACYCV010000209.1 GCA_902772955.1 uncultured Ruminococcus sp. | reverse complement strand
CAGGATTTATCAAAAGTCTTAGCCTGTATTGAAGGCCTTTAAGTTTTACAATATTTTTAAAACGGAACAGTAAGAAAAATGGAAAACAAATCACCTGAAAAACTGTTAGCGGAGATGGTCCGGTATCAGAAAAAACTGGAAAGAAACACAAAAATTACCTCCATTGTGAATATCGTGCTTTGTATCGTCCTCGTAATTGCTTTTGCTGTTGTGGTGCCGACGATTCGTGTCCAGATGGGGAAACTGGAGGAGTCGATGGGCAAGATCGACCGGATGGTTCAGTCGGTG
This sequence comes from uncultured Ruminococcus sp., assembly GCA_902772955.1. Lineage (GTDB taxonomy): Bacteria > Bacillota > Clostridia > Oscillospirales > Acutalibacteraceae > UBA1213. Next base: position 1,889 of record CACYCV010000209.1, on the reverse strand, counting down.
GACGAGTTTGTCGGGAATGCCAATGCGGTAATCGTTGAAAATGCGGATACGGTCACTGAAGCCATGCAGAAGCTGAACGGCATCGAATTCGACGTTCTGAATGAAGCAATCGTAAACTTAAACAACACGGTTAAACCGCTGGCGGAATTCATGCAGCTCTTTCAGCACTGAAGAACAGGCTGAGGGAATTGTGGGAGGAGGATGATAAATCGTGAATAAAGCAATCCTGCTTGTTTTCAGTCTGGGCTTTGAATGGCTGCTGTTTTCCCTGGCGCTTTACGGGCTGGCAAAAAAACTGAACTGGAACGATAAATGGAGCGTATGGGTTCCCGGCCTCCGGTTCGTTGTTTTCGCTGACGCCGTAAACCTGAACCAGGACGGCTCGTTCTGCGCTACTACGGACATACTTTACATAGCGGGCACCATCGTCGATATTGTAGCTCCGGGGATTGGGAGGGCTGTTGTGGCGGTGGCGCTGATTTCCCTGATCCTGTACGTGTTTTTCTATATGAGCAGGATCCGCATATTCGTGCGGTATATTTCGCTTTTCGGGCTGCGGAAGCGGTGGATTGTCCTCTGGCTGGTCTCCAACTGGATTCCGGTCATGATCATCGCTTTCGGAAAGAAGTACCTGCCGCGTGCGGATATCCGTTTTGAAGAAGCCTGGGAAGCCGGTACGAAGCCGGCTGATATTCCTGCTGCGCAGAAAACGGATAAGGAATGGGAAGCTGCCGGTGAAGGCCTCAGCATCAACCTGAAGGAAAAGACCGTCAAGGATCATCGTAAAAAGAGGTATCTGTTAAAAGATATTGCCTTAAATATTCCGAACAAATCACTGGTTATGCTGCTGGGCGGTTCGGGTGCCGGCAAAACGACTTTTATCAATGCCGTTATCGGTTACGAAAAGGCAGACGCCACCGTTCTTCTGAACGGTTCGGATGTTTACAAGCACTACAACAGCGTAAAATACCGGATCGGCTACGTGCCCCAGCAGAATCTGATAAGGGGCAAGGATACGGTTTTCAGGACGATAAATGATGCGGCAAAGCTGCGGCTTCCGGCAACGCTGACAAAAGAAGAGCGCAGGCAGAGGGTTACGGAAGTAATGGATACACTGGGACTTACCGCCGGCAGCGAGGGACTGGTAGCCAACAAATCCGGCGGCCAGCTGAGACGTATTTCCATTGCCATGGAACTGGTAACCGACCCGGAACTGTTCGTGCTGGATGAACCGGATTCCGGACTGGACGGCGTTATTGCCCGGGAAATTTTCGGAAAACTCCGGAAGATAGCGGATGAAGGCAGAATCGTTATCGTTATCACGCATACGCCTGACCGGGTGGTGGATTTATTCGACAAGGTTATCGTCCTTGCCAGGGATTCCGGCCGTGTGGGCCGGCTGGCATTTTACGGTACGCCGGATGAAGCGCGTGAATTCTTCGGAAAAGATACCATGGAAGGCATTGTAATGAGCGTCAACAGCAAAGCCCAGGGCGGAGAAGGCCTGGCGGATGAAATCATCGGCCGGTTTGCGGAACGTACAGGGGTTCAGGAAGCGGAGGCGGCGTCATGACGGAAAAAAGGACAGAGAATATCAGACATACGGGTCGGCTGGCCCAGATCGGCATTTATTTCGGTAAGCTTCTGCGGATGTTTGTCTACCAGAAGGACTGGAAGGTGCTTCCCATCGGCGCGATTATCGCCGCACTGGTAACCTTTGTCGTCGGCGCGAACATGTTTGTGACGCAGGAAGGCACCCTGTACGGTACTTTCGCGCTGACCTGCGTATGTATCTGGAACGGATTTTTTAATTCCATCCAGGTCGTCTGCCGTGAAAGGAATATCCTGAAAAGGGAGCATCGGGCAGGCCTGCACATCACTTCCTATAT
>CACYCV010000208.1 GCA_902772955.1 uncultured Ruminococcus sp. | reverse complement strand
GCAGCCGGCTTGGCAGCTTCTGCTTTCTTGCTCTCAGCAGTGGGTTTTTCAACGATTGCCTTTTTTGTTTCTGCGGCGGCAGTTGCCTTTTGGGGAGCAGGATTTGCTGCAGGAGCCTTGGGCTTTTCTTTTTTGACGTAGGTATCCAGATATTCGCAATCCTCCAGGAAAGGCTTTAACTTGGCATAGATCTTGTCAACGCCGCCCTTACTGTCGCTTTCGATGTTCAGAGGCATAATGGGATCATGCACACTCAGACGCAGCAGGAACCAGCCATCGCCGTTTTTGTTGTCAAAGGAAACGCGGATGCCCTCATGGTTGTCATCGGCAATCATGAATTCCTTCTGTTTTTTTGCGAACGCTGTCAGATCGGCAATCACCTTTTCGCCGTATTTGCGGAAATCCTTTGTGGTAATCTTGATTCTGATTTCCCTGCTCTCTACCGGTTCCTTGAGGTCGGCAATCATGCTTTCCAGGGTCTTGCCTTCCTTGCGAAGCTGAGCAGCCTTAATGATGATCTTTGTAATCAGATAAGCGCCGTCATCCAGGAAATAGTTTTCTCTCATGGCTGCGTGACCGGAGGTTTCAATGGCCAGGGGACAGTTGGTACAGTTATCATTCTGCCGGATGGCTTCATCAATCACGTTTTTATAGCCTCTCTTGAAGCGCAGGTGTTTTCCGCCCAGCTTCTTTTCGATGAATTCCTTGAGGCCGCTGGAGGTAATGGAGTCCGTAACGATCAGACCACCTTCGTTGCCTTCCAGTGCGATGGCGGATGCCAGTGCAACCAGACGATTGCGGTTGATTTCCTTGCCGTTGGCATCAACAGCACCGCAGCGATCCACATCCGTATCAAAAATAACGCCAAAATCGGCATGATTCTTTACCACTGCCTGACAAATGGAGGCCATCGCCTGAGCGTCTTCCGGGTTGGGAATGTGATTCGGGAACATTCCGTCAGGGTTCAGGAACTGGCTGCCGTGAATATCTGCGCCCAGCAGCTCCAGTACGTTGGCAGCATAAAAACCGCCAACGCCGTTGCCGGCATCCACAACAATTTTAAAGCCCTTCAGAGGATGATGATAATCGTTTTTATCATTGACGCCTTCTTTGATCAACTCACGCAGCAGGCCGGCATAATAGGTCATATAATCTGTTTCATACAAATGGCCGTTTTCGCTGGTGCTGGGCTTGCTGTCATTCTGGGCATAGGTCAGAATGGCAGTGATGTGTTCGCTTTCCAGGCCTCCCTCACGGGTAAAGAATTTCAGTCCGTTTCTGTAATAAGGATGATGGCTTGCGGTGATCTGAACAGCACCGTCACAGCCCAGCTCTACTGTAGTCATAAACATGGCAGGAGTAGAAGCCAGGTCACAGTCCACCACATCAATGCCGGCGGCAAACAATGTATCTTTGGTAACCTTGGCAATCTGAGGACCGGAAACTCTGGAGTCTCTGCCAACAGAGATCTTTAATTCCTCGGGTGTTTTGCCTGTTTTTTTGCAAAGCCAGAGGATAAATCCGTTGACGATTGCCGCTACTGTGTCATCAGTCAGGTTGACATCGTAGCCGGCGCCTTCAACAGCGACGCCTCTGATGTCTGTACCGCTTTTTAAAGCGCCCCAAAAATCGTTTAACATAGTGAATCGCTCCTTTTTATGTATTGCAAGATGACAGAAGAGGGTTTGGTGGTTCTTCTGAACATACGAGCTGCATGAGGAATGGTTGGAATTATTTCATTCCGTTATCAAACGCATCCACACGATCTGTTTTTTCATACCGGGTAGGGATGACATCATTATTGAGTATCAAAATATCTTCATCAAACGAATAGCTGATCGCTTTCGTGTTGACGATGCCGTTGCCTAACGTAAAGTTGAAATCAATCTCTCCGTTTTCGGCACTGTAGCATCCTTTAAAGACACAGTCCCTGTAAGTAAGCTCATAAGTTCCGTTGTCATAGAAGGCAAAGGTATTGTCAGTATTTCCGTCATCGCTTTTGTACAGCCAGATGCCCAGCAGCTTGCTGTCCGTTTTGGCATGCTCAAGGGCTGTATAGGGAACAGGATACTCTTCCGCAGGACTCAGGGTGTAAACGTAATATGTCTTTCCGTTTTCTTCCACGGTATCCGCCACAATCTTCTGGGAGGATGTCTCAGCGCTGTCTAAAATGCTTTTTTCGTTCAGGTCCGTCAGGATCAGCTTCCTGCCGCTGAGGGAGTTTCCATCCAGACGATAATAATAGCTCATCTTCATGGCGGGTTCTCCATACATGGTATAGTTCATTTGCAGCATTTCCTTGTTGTTGAGACTGGAGAGGGCTTCATAGCTCCCTTTATACATGACGCCGCCGTTATAGAAGCGGCAACTTTTTCCCTGTTCCATCTGAAATCCGATAGAACATTCCTTTCCTTCTGTCTGATAGGATAAAAGCCAGACGGTATTTTCAATGGTATTGTTAAAAAAAACTCCCCAGATGGTTAACCCTACAACGGAGCAAATCAGAATAATTGCCGCAATGATCATAGGAGATCTGACAAAACGGTGCTTTGTGACAGCTTTGGCAGGCACCAACGATTCGTTTGAAAGGAGAGAATGATTGTCTTCTGACATGGTGTTACCTCCGTATTGAGACAGATTACGAATACCGGAACGAGTACAAGAAGATCAGATTTTTCCGAATATCCAGCATACTATTTCTATTGTACCTGATTGTAAGAGCTAAAACAAGCATTAAATCTGTACAATTTTAATATAATTAAAATGATTTTCTATGAATATTAGCTATCCGGTTTTTGAGAACCCCAAAAAGAATAAAATCATGTCAATTTGCTTGTGGATTGTGCTAAAAAAACGTCAATTTTGAAAAGTTTTTTATTTCTAATAAAAATCTTTTGTTTTTTGTTAAAGTAAATGTTGAAAGAAAAAGAAAAATATGATATGATGTTAGTAATTAGATGCGACATTTTGTCGTTTCAAATTAGGGGGACTAAGTATGGAGATCAGAGAGCGCTATCAGCTGTGGCTCGACAATGCGGTGGATGATAAGGATCTTATCAGTGAGCTGAACAGCATGAAGGACCATGACGATGAGGTTTATGAAAGCTTCTATCGTGAACTGAAGTTTGGTACCGCCGGTCTTAGGGGAATTATCGGTGCAGGCACCAACAGAATGAACATTTATACCGTCAGAAAAGCCACCCAGGGTCTGGCTGACTTTCTGAACAAAAAGGGAAAGAATCCGTCTGTTGCGATTTCGCATGATTCACGCATCAAAGCGGATCTGTTTGCCAGAGAGGCGGCAAGAGTTCTGGCAGCAAACGGCGTCAAGGTTTACCTGACAAGAGAGTTACAGCCGACACCCGTTGTTTCCTTTATGGTCAGAGAGTTGAAAACAGATGCCGGTATTATGGTAACTGCCAGTCATAATCCCGCAAAGTACAACGGCTATAAATGCTACGGCAGTGACGGATGTCAGATGACGGATATCCATGCAGATGCCGTGTACGAAGAAATCCAGAAGGTAGATTATTTCAACGGTGACATCAAGCTGGTTGATTTTGACCATGCCGTTGAGAGCGGTATGATTGAATGGGTGGATGACAGCATCTATGATGCTTATCTGTCACATGTTCTGGCACAGACAGTCAATGCGGATGTGTGCAGAGGCTCCGGTCTGAAGCTGGTCTATACGCCGCTTAACGGTGCCGGCAATAAGCTGGTCAGAAAGGTTCTTAATACGATTGGTGTGGAAAATGTTGTGATTGTTCCCGAGCAGGAAATGCCCGACGGCAACTTTACCACCTGTCCGTATCCGAATCCGGAAATCAAAGAGGCACTTGCCTATGGCCTGGAGCTTTGCAAAAAGGAACAGGCGGATTTGCTGCTGGCTACCGATCCGGATAGTGACCGCGTTGGAATTGCCGTCAAGACAGAAAACGGTTATCGTCTGATGACCGGCAACGAAACCGGCATTATGCTCATGAATTACATTCTTTCCTGCAGACAGGCGGCAGGCACTCTTCCGCAGGATCCTGTAGCTGTCAAGACGGTTGTCACCAGTAAGCTGGTGGATCGGATCTGTCAGAAGTACGGCTGTGAGCTGAAGGTGGTTCTGACAGGTTTCAAGTATATCGGTGAGCAGATTCTGCTGCTGGAAGAAAAGAATCAGGAAAACCGTTATGTCTTTGGATTTGAAGAAAGTTATGGCTATCTTGCCGGCACTTATGTCCGTGATAAGGATGCGGTAGTGGCATCTATGCTGATTTGTGAGATGGCTGCCTATTATCGTCAGCAGGGAAAGAGCCTGGATGAAGTGATGACCTCGATCTACAATGAATTCGGTCATTATCTGAACAGAACGGAGAGCTATGAATTTGACGGTGCTGCCGGAATGCAGCGTATGGCGCAGATTATGGAGTCTCTTCGGAATACTCCGCCTACAGAAATCTGCGGTGCCGCTGTAACCGAAATTGCAGATTATCAGGAATCCTATACCAAGGATCTGGTCAACGGAACCACAACTGAGATACATCTGCCGAAATCCAATGTGCTTTCCTATGCACTGGAAGGCGGCGGTGCCGTGATTGTCAGACCCTCCGGTACAGAACCGAAAATCAAGATTTATGTAACGGCGGTAGGCAAGAATGAGCAGGAATCTGTTGCTCTTGCTGACAGGATGTTTGCATCAATGACCGCCAAAATGGGCATCTGAAAAACGATATAGCATCAACAGCGTTGTCTTTTGTACAGCGCTGTTTTTTTGGCTTCTTTTGGTTTCTCACCAACGGTTGTTTTCGGCATATTATGTTAGAAAGAACAGTGAGGTGAGGAATTATGGATCAGCCTCTTATTATGATGTCGTCCATCACTTATGCCATGAGGGGAAGAGAGCTTCTGCAAAGGAACGGCATCAAATCTGTGATAGAGCGCACACCAAAAAACAGTCAGCGTCAGGGCTGCGGATACAGTTTAAGGGTACCTTCCGGCATAGAGGAAGCAGAGAGGATTCTGAAAGAAAACGGTATCAAGTATATCGGACGTCTGGAAGGGAGTCGAAAAGCGTGATATATCTCGATAACTCGGCAACCACTTTTCCCAAACCGCAGAAGGTGAGAGAAGCTGTGCTGCGATCAATGCAGACGGAAGCCAATCCGGGAAGAAGCGGACACCGGCTTTCTCTGAAGGCTTCCGAGGAAATTTATCTGGCCAGAAAAACCGCGGTTCGCTTGTTTCACGTCCGTGGAGAGGAAAACGTGATTTTCACACTGAACTGTACAGCGGCATTGAATCTGGTCATGAAGGGGCTTCTTCGAAGCGGCGATCATGTGGTTGTTTCAGAGATGGAGCATAATGCGGTTATGCGCCCACTTGCTCATTTGCAATCCAGAGGGGTAACCTTTACCCGGGCAAAGGTGTATCCCTTTGATCATGATAAAACGGTGGATTCTTTCCGCCGTTCCATTAATGCATCCACCAAAATGATTATTTGTACCCATGCCTCCAATGTGTGGGGGCTGCGTCTGCCGGTGGAAAGATTAGCGGCCCTTGCTCATCAGTATGGGCTGACAATCTGTGTGGATGCGGCACAGAGCGCCGGTGTTCTTCCCATTGATCTTCGGGACAGCGGCATTGATTATTTGTGTATAGCCGGTCATAAGGGACTGTATGGACCAATGGGAACCGGTATGCTGCTGCTCAACAGTGAGTCACTGCCGGACAGCCTGACAGAAGGCGGAACCGGCAGCAACTCGGTTTCATTTGAGCAGCCTTCGGAATGTCCGGATAAGTATGAAAGCGGCACACCCAATCTTTCCGGTATCGCAGGTCTTCGGGCCGGAATGGAATTTGTAATGCAAAAAAAGCAGGAAACGATTGCCCGACATGAATTTCAGTTGATACGCCGTTGCTATCAGGGTCTATCGTCAGAAAAGAACATCCGGTTGTATTTTCCAGAACCGGACCCTGATTATTTCGTTCCGATTCTTTCTTTTAATTTTATACAAGCGGACAGCGAAACTGCGGCACGGATGCTGCATCAGAACGGCATTGCTGTCAGGGCAGGGCTTCATTGCAATCCTGCAGCCCATGAAATGATGAATACACTTTCAACAGGTGCCATTCGTATCTCTCCGTCAGTTTTTTCAACCGCCGCTGAAATTGACAGGGCATTGGAAATAATCCGGAAGACTGCTCGTGAATGGAAGTAATCCGCCCTGCCAAAAAACACAGCCAGACACGAAATCGGGTGTCTGACTGTGTTTTGTGCATTGCAATATGTTTCTGGGGCTTTATTCAACCAGGTCGGGATGGAAGCTTTCTTTCCAGGGAAGTCCGAACTGATTCAGCGCATCCATAAAGGGATCGGGATCAAATTCTTCAATATTATGCACTCCGGGCTTGTTCCATTTTCCGGTCAGCAGCATAGCGGCACCGATCATAGCGGGAACACCGGTTGTGTAGGAGATTGCCTGGGAACCAACCTCTTTGAAGCATTCCTGATGATCGCATACGTTATAGAGATAGTAAGTCTTTTCCTTGCCGTCCTTTTTTCCGATAAAGATACAGCCGATGTTTGTTTTGCCTACGGTTCTCGGACCCAGGGATGCAGGATCCGGCAAAACGGCTTTCAGGAACTGAAGGGGGACAATTTTCTTACCCTCAAAATCAATGGGTTCAATGGAAGTCATACCCACGTTTTCCAGACATTTCAGATGTGTCAGATAGCTCTGGCCAAAGGTCATGAAGAAACGGATCCGTTTGATGCCCTTGATATTCAGTGCAAGGGATTCCAGCTCTTCGTGATGCAGCAGATACATATCCTTTTCTCCGATTTCAGGGAAGTTGTAGACCCTTTTGATCTCCATCGGCTCTGTCTCCACCCATTTTCCGTCTTCAATGTAGCTTCCTTTTGCGGAAACCTCACGAATATTGATTTCCGGATTGAAGTTGGTAGCAAAGGGATACCCGTGATCTCCGGCATTGCAGTCCAGAATGTCGATGTAATTGATTTCATCAAACTGATGCTTCATGGCATACGCGCTGAAGACACCGGTGACACCCGGATCGAAGCCGCTTCCCAGCAGAGCGGTAATACCGGCTTTTTCAAAGCGTTCTCTGTAAGCCCATTGCCAGCTGTATTCAAACTTTGCCGTATCCAACGGTTCATAGTTGGCGGTATCCACATAGTTGACTTTGGTGGCAAGACATGCATCCATGATGGTAAGGTCCTGATAGGGAAGAGCCAGATTGATGACAACATCAGGTTTGAACTGATTGATCAGTGCAATCAGCTCATCTACATTGTCCGCGTTGACCTGTGCGGTGGAAATCTTGGTTTTCCCGCCGTCCAATTTTTCCTTCAGAGCATCACATTTTGATTTGGTGCGGCTGGCAATGCAGATTTCCTCGAATACGTCCGGATTCTGGCAGCATTTATGAATGCAAACGCTTGCTACGCCGCCGGCACCGATAATTAACGCTTTTCCCATGATTCATTCCTCCGTTTAATTGAATATTTGATTTGGCGGGATTATTCGCCTTCCATTAACTGTTTTGTCACATAGGTGGGTAAGGCAAATGCTCCGATATGCAGCCTGGTATTATAGTACTGTGTATCAATCGAAAGCCGGTTCCATCGGCCTTCGTCCAGATCGTGAGTAGGATGATATTTTTTTGATGCAAACCCGAACAGCCAGTGCCCTGACGGATAGGTGGGAATATGTGCCTGATAGACCTTGCAGACAGGGAAGAACTGCAGGATTTTCTTATGAGCCTGTTTCATGGCTTTGGCATAGCTGTTGTAGAAGGGACTCTCATGCTGGTTGACCAGAATTCCGTCATCGGTCAGCGCTTTGAAGCAATTTCCGTAAAATTCTGCCGTAAACAGTCCCTCACCGGGTCCAAAGGGATCGGTTGAATCCACGATAATCAAGTCGTAGGCGTTGACCATTCTTCTCACAAAACGAAGCCCGTCGTCAATATGAATATGCACACGGGGGTCATTCAGCTTACAGGATACGGTGGGCAGAAATTCCTTACAGGCATCTACCACCATACGATCAATCTCAACCATGTCGATTTGCTCAATGGTTTTATATTTAACCAATTCTCTGACGGTACCGCCATCTCCGGCACCGATCACCAATACCTTCCTGACAGCAGGATTGACTGCCATGGGAATGTGTGTGATCATTTCGTGATAGATGAATTCATCCTTCTGGGTCAGCATGATTCTGTCATCCAGTACCAGTACATCCCCGAATTCCGGTGTGCTGAATATTTCGATTCTCTGAAATTCCGATTGTGCGGAATATTTCTGTTTGTCGCAGCGGATAGAGAACCGGACGTTACTTGTCTGTTCTTCCGTGTACCACATTTCCACGAAACACCCCTCCTTAATTATATCATTATATTGATTTTATCGGTATTGATATCTTCTGCTCCGGTCAGATTGCATCCCTTTGCTTTTGCATAGACGATGTACTCCAAGGCATCTTTGGTAATCAGTTCACCCGGTGCAAGAATCGGGATGCCGGGGGGATAGCACATGACGAATTCCGCACAGATCTTGCCCAGAGTCTCTTCCAGGGGAAGCTGTCTTTTGTTGGCGTAAAAGGCGTCCTGCGGGGAACACATGACTACCGGTTCAATATATTCATGATCCAGCATTCCGGCAGAATCCCTGGAGTACAGCCGTTTGACTTCATACAGTGCAGAAATCAGCCGTTCAACATTGAGAATTTTATCTCCTACAGAAACAATGGCAAGAATATTGCCGATGTCTCCGAATTCAATCTGGATATCGTATTTGTCCCGGAGAATATCATAGACCTCAATACCGGCCAGACCGATATCGCGGGTATGTACGGAAATTTTGGTGGGATCAAAATCAAAAACAGCATCACCGTCAATCAGCTCTCTGGAAAAGGCATATAAGCCTCCCAGCTTATTAATTTCATTGCGGCCGTAGGAAGCCAGCTCTGTGACCCATTCAAAAATCTTTCGGCCATTCAAGGCGAGATTTTTCCGGGAAATATCCAAGGACGAAAGCAGGAGATAGGAGGCACTGGTGGTTTGTGTCAGGTTAATGATCTGTCTGACATACCCCTCGGAGATTCCCTTTCCCAACAGCAATGCTGAGCTTTGTGTCAGAGAACCGCCGGTTTTGTGCATACTGACAGCAGCCATATCCGCTCCCACAGACATGGCTGACAGCGGCATATAGTCTCCGAAATAGAAATGGGTGCCGTGGGCTTCATCTACCAGCACCTTCATGCCGGCTTCGTGGGCAAGACGGACGATTTCCCGGAGATTGGAGCAGACCCCATAGTAGGTAGGGTTGTTGACGATGATAGCCTTGGCGTCCGGATGAAGCTGAATGGCCCTTCTGACAGCATCAACCGACATTCCCAGAGGGATGCCCAGCCGTTTGTTGACACCGGGATTGACATAAACCGGAACCGCACCGCATACGATCAGTGCGTTGATGCTGCTGCGATGAACGTTTCGGGGCATAATAATTTTATCGCCCCGTTTGCAGACGCTCATGACCATGGCCTGAACGGAACTGGAGGTTCCGTTTACCATAAAGAAGGCATGTTCGGCGCCAAAGGCGTCAGCCATCAATGCTTCCGCATCCTTGATAACACTTACCGGGTGACACAGATTATCCAGCGGCTTCATGGAATTGACATCCACGCTCATACATTGCTTGCCGAGAAACTCGGTTAATTCCGGATTTCCTTTGCCTTGTTTGTGTCCGGGAACATCAAAGGAGACGATTCTGTTTTCTCTGTATTGCTGCAGTGCCTCAAAAACAGGCGCCCGTGTCTGGTCAAGCTTCATGTTGCATTCTCCGTTATTCATAGACGTTGGTTCCGCTGAAGATTTCAATCATTTCCCGTCGCAGGCTGTTTGAAATAGCAAGTCGTTCCTTCGGCGGTATTTCATAGACATCAGTTTTGAAGAGGTAGTTTTGCAGCTCCAGTTCTTTGATTAAAAGCTGTGTGTGAAAAATATTAGCCTGATAGACATTAATGTCCACCGTGTCATATCTTTTCAGGGTTTCATCCTTGATATAATCCTGGATGGAGGTAATCTTATGGTCGATGAAGAGCTTTTTCCCGCTGGTATCCCTGGTAAAGCCTCTGACACGGTAATCAATGGTGATAATATCGGAATCGAAGCTGTCGATCAGAAAATCCAGGGTATTCAGGGGAGAGATAGTCCCACAGGTGGACACATCAATATCCACCCTGAAGGTGGCAATTGCGTTGTCAGGATGGTATTCTGGATAGGTATGTACCGTTACATGACTTTTGTCCAGGTGAGCGGCAATGGCTTCTCCGGCAAAATGAGCCGCATATTTGCCGCAGTTGCAGGATTCATCAATCTTTTCAGGAAGTCCCTTTTCAGAAATCAGCAGCGTCACGCTGGCACCCTGAGGGTCATAATCCTGCTTGGAAATATTAAGAACAGTCGCTCCGATCATTTCCGTAACCTGGCAAAGAATACTGGTGAGACGTTCGGAATTATACTGTTCATCAATGTAAGCAATATAATCCTTCTGCTCCCGTTCGGTTTTGGCGTAGCAGACATCATAGATATTAAAACTCAGAGTTTTTGTCAGATTATTAAATCCATACAGCTTCAATCTTTTTTCCAATTTAATTCTCACAACCTTTTCGGGATATTCAGGCTTATTGCTTACCTGTCAGCTTTTTCATAATCATATCGGCACACATATAGACATTGCCGCCGCCTATGGTGATAATCAGATCGCCGGGTTTTGCTTTCCCGGTGACATAATCTGCGATCTCCTCAAATGTTTTGAACCAGACGCAGCCGTCAATCTTTTCGGCCAGATCTTTGGAATAGATATGATAGATATTTGTCTCACGAACCGGCAGAATTTCTGAAAGGATCGCATGATCGGGAATAGAAAGCACCTCGGCGAATTCATTCAGGAAGGTATAGGTTCTTGAAAAGGTATGGGGCTGGAAAACTGCCCAGACCTTACGGAAGCCCATACTCATAGCGGTAGTCAGAGTAGCTCTCAACTCGGTGGGATGATGGGCGAAATCGTCCGCAACCGTAATCCCGCAGGGCTTTCCGAGAATTTCAAAACGCCGGTGGGCACCGCTGAACTCTTCCAAAGCTTTTTTGACATCATCGGGTGCTATGCCTAAGGTGATGGCAGCAGCAGAGGCGGCCAGGGCATTCATGACATTGAATTTTCCGGGAACCTTCAGTGTGACTTCTATCAGCTTCTGACCCTTATGATAGAGATCGAAGCTGTCACAGACGGAAGACTCTCCTGTAATTTCTGCACGAAAATCGTTTCTTTTCCCAAAACCGAAGGTGACAACCTGCTTGCTGCTGTCCTTCAGGGCATCTCTGACACATTCCATGGAGTTACTGTCATCTCCGTTGATGACAATACAGGCGGAAGTCTGGTTGATGAATTTTGTAAAGGATTGTTTGATTCTGTCCAAGGTACCAAAGTAATCCAGATGATCTTCATCGACATTCAGGATGACAGACATGGCAGGATAGATATGCAGGAAGGTGTCTACATATTCGCAGGCCTCACAAACGATATAATCCGATTGTCCCACACGGCTGTTTCCTCCGATAAAGGGAAGCTTGGCGCCGATGATGGCGGTGGGGTCAAAGGAAGACATGGTGAGAATCTGAGTAATCATAGATGTAGTGGTAGTTTTTCCGTGTGTACCGCTGATGGCAATGGATTTCTTGTATTTTTCTACAACGGCACCCAGCATGATACATCTTTCTACCGAAGGAATATCCTGTGCTTTGGCGGCAACCAATTCCGGATTATCCAGCTTTACGGCTGCAGTATAGACAACAAGGTCGGCGCCATTGACGTTTTCCGGAAAATGTCCCATTGTTACCGGTATTCCAAGAGATCGGATCCGCTGAAGAGTGTCTGATTCAGCGGCATCGGATCCGGTAATTTCATAGCCCTCATTGAAAAGAATTTCGGCCAGTGGACACATCCCTGATCCACCGATTCCGACAAAATGGATGCGTTTAACATCATCGAGCAAATGCGTATAATTATCAGTCATTCAAAGCACTTCCAATCCGAGAGTTATAGAATATCCAATAGAAAATATGCATACCAATATATTATATTACGAAAAAATAAAAAAATAAAGACATATCAGAATTTTTATTGATTCTGTCAATAAAATAGTCGAAATACATCGGAATTTGTTTTCTTGTACCATTATATACGATCTTATCTGCGATTTCAATAAGCGGGAGGAGAAAACCAAGGTTTTTCCAATGATGTAAAAAAATGCGATTTGCCTTTAAAAGATGCAGATGTTTTTCGGATTGTCAAGAAAGGGGTGTTAGTCGAGAAAATTCAGAAAAATGCCGCATGGAACGAGTGAATGAAATGTTCCATGCGGCTCTGTTTGTAAATTAATGTACGAAAAAGATATCACTCGAAGCGCGGTGCAGGACTTGAATTCCCGAAAAATGAGCGACCGCAGGGAACGACTATGCGAATCGTCCCGTGCGGTCACGCACTGGAGCGGATGACGAGGCTCGAACTCGCTACCTCAACCTTGGCAAGGTTGCGCTCTACCAGATGAGCTACATCCGCATATTCAGT
>CACYCV010000207.1 GCA_902772955.1 uncultured Ruminococcus sp. | reverse complement strand
TCCGATAGTGAAACAGGCGTTGAGCTTTTGATTCCTGCCGGTGCATCCAGAATGTATGTAACATGCACAAATCTCCATGCTTTTTCCGTCCAGAAAAAGCTGGTCATGAATAAGGGACAGTTTCATCAGATAAAAAGCAGGCAGGATACATTACTGGATTCACTGGACAGCAATAACGAAGATTACAGGAATGATCCTGTCTTATATGATGAATTTGACAAAGCGTATATTACCTTCGTAGATGAAGGGGCAAGCGATGATATCGACAAGGTCGCAGATTTGTTTATATCAAAAAATGTGCCGTTATCATTTGCTACTTACCCGGAAAACCTGTCGAACCTTGCTTCTGACATGATTGAGACAAGACTGGATGTCGCATTGCGGATCCAGGAATCCGGTGGTGAAATATTATTATGTAACGATCAGATTGCCACTGAGGACAAACTTAACAAAGTTGAGTTTATGTATGAATACTTTGTGTCTGCCCGGCAAAGAATGATCAATATGGGGCTTAATATACATGGGATTCTCCTTTCCGGCGGCAGTGGTCAGGTCGCGGGCAGTCCTTCCACTGCGCGGTGGGTCTGCTCAACGTATGATTATTCTGATTCATACGGCGAGCCATACATCAGCTCAGAGGGGTTTGATTCGGTCTACTACCGATGGGGAGGAAAAGGCGCATCCGCTTTCAATAATAATGCACAAAGCATAAAAGAATATATAGACGAAGTAGTACAGAACAGAGGCTGGGCTGTTTTCAGTTTTCAGGGATTCACTGATTTCGGCATCGAAACAATGGAGGAAGTGCTGGATTATATAATCAGCAAGGGCTCAGCGATACAAATCACGACTTATAAAACGATGTACGAACGATTTGCCAAAAAAGAATCGGAAATAAGAAATGCCGTCAAAACCTATTATATTTCAGCTGACGGCGCCGGCAATGATGGAACAGACATAGATGACCCGATCAGCCTGGATGTATTGAATACAAAAAAAATCAAGTCAGGCGATACGATACTGTTTAAGAGCGGAGATATCTTTTTCGGCAGTGTAAATCCACAGATCATCTATACAAATGATAAAAAAATAATCATCTCAAGTTATGGTACAGGCGATCTTCCGACGATAAGTGCATACAAATATGTCGATAAAAAATGGGATAAATATCGTGAAAAAATTTACCGCATCGACATCCTTGATGAAAGCAATTACTCAGGTTATAATAAGGAAAATTTCAATGCTTTCAATATAGGATTTATTGAAGATGACAATGGCAATAAGTATTATAACAGGAAAAAATCCCTTGATCAGCTTACGGAACAGTATGATTTTTTCTGTGATGGTGAACGTTATTTATACTTTCGAAGCGATCAGGATCCATACAAAGAACTGGGCGGGCTGAAACTTGCAGTCGATATAAAACTGTGTATTCTGGGTTCCAATATGGACATCAGCAGACTGCGCTTTGCCGTTACCGGCGGACATGCGCTTCAGGCGTTAAATACTGCGGTGAAAAACATTAAGATCAGCAGCTGCGTCATAGAAGATATCGGAGGCAGCTGCCTGAATCAGAAATATGATGTGAGATACGGGAATGGCATCGAGTTCTACTCGTGTGATGCGGAGAACATCGAAATAACAGATACTATAATTCGAAACGTCTATGATGTCGGTTTTACAATTCAGGGAGAAACCGGTGCAGGGAATAACGTTTTCGTGCATGACAACGTGTTTGTAAACAATTCCCAGGATTCTGAAATCTGGGAGGGAAGAGAAGCCGGAGGAGTAAATAATTACCGGTTTTACAATAATATCTCCATAAATCAGGGCCGTGGCTGGGGTTATGAAGCCAGGCCGGATCAGGATGCCGCAGCACATATTCTTTTTTATGAATATTATCCAAAAACTGCAGATATACAATTCCACGATAATCTGGTCTATAATCCGCTGAGAATATACTCTGTCAAACCTTCCATGCAGAAATTCTTCGCTGATACTTTTGTGAAATCCGACCATAATATCTACTGCATGACAGACGATTCCAGGATATTTAATTATGTTTTTCCATTATGGGAAAAGGATGATTTTATAAAATGGTCGCAGAAGGAAGCCGCTTCTTCCTTTGTTTATCTTTCGGAGATTGACCGGGGTTTTATAGACCTGGCCTGCAGTTCTGGCGACATCGACAGCATAAGAAAGCAGTCTGAAGCCATTTCACGGCAGTAGGTTCTCGGGTTTTACGGAAGAATACTTACTTGTTAAGAATGTTTTATAGAAAGTGATGATCATTCAAGGGATGTTTGATGCTATGGAAGAAATAAATAACAAATGTGTCAATACCGCAGTATTAGTGCCCACACTCTGCCGGAATAAACACCTTGAAAAATGTCTTGACAGCCTGATGAAAAATCCATGGGCTAAATACGTGGATCTGTATATCGGCGTGGACTATCCAGCAAAAGATTCTCACTGGCCCGGATATCGGAAGATCCTGAAGCTGATGGAAAGAGATTACAGCATGTTCCGGAGCTTCCACCTGTATAAGAGACCTGCAAACTATGGTGAAGCAAAAAACCTGGATGCTCTTTATCAGGAAGCAATGAAGGACCATGAACAGTTCATTTTCATGGAAGACGATACCGAATTCAGTGAGAACTATCTGGAATATATGCTGAAAGCTTTGGATTACTTTCGGGACGACCCGGATGTGATCTCAGTGAGTGGTTATTCCTATCCTGTGAGATTTGAGACGGAAAGCAATTGCAATGTCATTATACAAAATGCCATTTTCAATATGTGGGGAGCAGGTTTCTGGAAAAACAAGTATGAAGTCTGTCGGAAAGAAATAAAGGACGATCTGTGTCTTGTCCGTGATTTTTCTTATAATCTCAGGCATTCCAGCTTCAGCCGGTACCGCAGGGTCGACTATATCAAATGTGTTGCAGGCGTCGATCCGGATGACAGGGATGTCCGGGAATTGTGTAATCTGTTCACAGGCACGACCGACATTGCGATGGGAGTATATATGCAGGTCAAAGGGAAATATCAGGCAATGCCGGTCATTTCCAAGGTGAAAAACAACGGATTTGACGGTTCGGGTATCTTTTGTAAGGCCGTAAAACC
>CACYCV010000206.1 GCA_902772955.1 uncultured Ruminococcus sp. | reverse complement strand
TTTTTTCTACAATCCACGATGGGATCTGTTTCTGAAAAAAACAAGAGGATAACTCTACAATAAAGATTTCCTCTTGTTTCTGTCTCTTTTAGGAGTTTTATGCTATAGAACCAATTTCGATCATCAGATTAGAACCCATATCTATAGATATCATAATGCTATCATATTATTCAACTCATTCAACAGATAATTTCCACTTTTCCGCTTTCCAAATGATAAATTCCGCCGATAACTTTTAATCCTTGTTCTTCTTCTTGGTGAATTAACAGACTATTTTCAATAATAGCAATACTGTGCTTAACGTTCAGACAGCAAGCCTTGTATTCATCGGTTTCATCTCCGATGGCTTGTTTAATTTCATCTGTAATAAACTTGATATAACCATCAGGATCATGATGAATGGCTGCTTCCACGGCGCCGCAGTAACTATGTCCAAGCACAACAATCAACTTGACGCCTAAATGAGAAGCTGCATATTCTACAGAGCCAAGCTGATGATCATCCATAACATTACCGGCAACCCGGATTACAAAAAGATCGCCCAGATTAGCATTGAAAATGCTTTCCGGAATGACTCTTGAATCAGAACAGGTAATCACAATGGCATAGGGATGCTGACCGTTATGTAAGGTATCTGTTCTTCGTTTCAGAGAAATGTCCCCTGTTCCCTTTTCAGAATGAAGATATTGTTTGTTTCCTGCTTTCAAT
Source organism: uncultured Ruminococcus sp. (assembly GCA_902772955.1). Taxonomy (GTDB): domain Bacteria; phylum Bacillota; class Clostridia; order Oscillospirales; family Acutalibacteraceae; genus UBA1213. The sequence continues at coordinate 31,134 of CACYCV010000206.1, read as the reverse complement.
TTTTCCAGTGCTTCCGCGGCACTGATGGTATTTTTTTCATCCATCATTGTTCACTCCTTCATTTTATTGTGTTTTATCTCTTTGACGCTGAAACGCATCCCAACTCTGTATAAAACAGTTTTCCGTTTTCTCTTTGAGAACGCATCAGGAAAAGCCGATCAACGATCATACTGATGTTGGGTATCTGGATTTTCCGGATATCATAGTTTTCTCCAAAAGGAACCTTTGCTTCACGAATCAGTGTAATGTGCGGTTTAAATGGTTTCTGATCAAATGGAATCTGATAGTCTGACAACGTTTTTCGAAGCTGAAGGACCAATTCTGTAAGGGCAGGATTCTTTTTCAAACCAACCCACCAAAGATTGTCAAAAGCTCCTGCTGAACCGCTGAGACTCAATGGAAAGGGTGTCACAGAAACTTGTTGAATCGCCTTCAGTACGAGATCCGGGTGTGGGTATTCCCCGATAAATGCCAGCGTAAGATGAAGGTCCTGACACCTTGAATAATTACCTGTTACCTGCTTGCTTTTCATCTCTTTTTGAACGTTTAAAAGTGCATTTTCTATATAGCTGTTGAATCTGATGGCAAGAAACAGACGCATGATCATCACTCCTTCCTGTATTCCCAAAAAACTCTGCTATAATGGTACCACAGAGTGGAATAGTATTCAATATGCAACTGCTGTTTTCCTGTCAAAATTGGATAGAAACAGTTTCTGCACAAAAAATTCTCCTGCCTTTCGATCATAGCGAATCAAAAGGCAGGAGATTGTATCCATATTTTAGTTTTCTCTGGTTCCACAGTCTGGCTCAAAGGTTTTGAGCGGAGGGATTTTTGCCAGTGAAGCATCTGTCGGAACGGTCAGGTTTCCATAGATCGTTCCGCTGAGAAGCAGCTGACTATAATCACCGCTTGCGGGAATATGTGAATTCTCATCATAATATCCTTTAACAGTATAGATATTGCCGCCAAGCAATCCACTCTCATCAAAAAACAGCACTGTGACCATTTTGTCGGAAACAAACTGTCTGTAAATAGCCTGTTTATTATCAAATATGCAAATACCGCACTGCTCGTCATTGTTTCCAAAATATTTTTCCAGATCAAAAGCGTCAATGATACTGCTGCAATCCGCTTTCTTTGCTTTCAGGCAGGTTGTTCCATCAGGTTCGGCAATATAATAATCGTTTCCTGATTGATATATCACCCTGGAAATCAATACTTCCTCCTGCGAACCTGCAGTGATACTATAATACTGAACACCGTTAAGCTGCTGCCTGTCCAGGAGCATAAACGACTGAACATCCTTACTTTTATCGTTCAAGGCAAGCGTAAGGTTCCATCTGTTATTATTCCGCTTCAAATAATTGTAAAAATCCGATAATTGATAATCTTCCTCGCTGGCAGGCATTTTAGCAATAGAATCAACAAAATCCCTATAGGACCCTGAAAGCACTGCTTTTTCAGGTGTTTCCATATTGTTTTGATTACCGTCAAGGCTGTTGTTGATCCCGTTTTGATCGGGAGCAAATTCCCGAAGCATTACACCCCCTAACACGCCTTCTTCACAACACTCATAAATAAAGGAGATCGAATCGTATCCGTCATAGTAAATGGTTCCTTTCCGGACATAGCCTTGTTCTTCCAGTTCAGTCAGAGCGTCCATCGCAAGCTTGCGTCTTGTTTCCAGATCACCGTTTGAAAACTCTTCGCTTCCGGTCACTGAGGATATTTTCTTTTCCACAACTGCCATTCTTTTAATCCATTCATCACTATCGGAGTCCTCTTGTGAAGAATCAGCCGATTCCCTTTCAGCGATCTTGTCAAGAATGTCCTGTACTTCTTGATAGCCGCTGAGCTCGTACCGTTTCCCCTCCAGAAGAAGTCCTCTTCCCTCAAACATAATTGTGTCACTCTTACCATCCTGATAGATAAGGGTGATCCTATGGGTATCATCGGACACCCTGATATCCGATACCTCTTTTATTTCAATGTGATTCAAAGCTTCTGTAAGAGCTTTTAATAGCTCTCCATCCTCAACTGTGTATTGTCCGTTCAAAGAATCCTCACACATACGATGATATTCCGCTTTGACAGGTATCCTTCCGTCAAAACTCAGAACCGATATTGTTTTCTCAGAAGAACGGTCTTTTTCTTCCTGGACTCCCCCCTCTTCCTGACGCTTCTGTTCATCGGTTTGATCATTTTCAGACCTGTCAAGGGTCAGTCTATTATCCGAACGACTTCCTGCCTGACTTTGTGAACTGATCTGAGAAACAGCTTCCTTTGATTCCTGATGACAGCCTGAAAAAGAAATAATTAGTCCCATACTGAGAACCATCGCAACAAAATGATTAACCCTTTTTGATCTCATAAAAACATCCTTTCTATCTCCACAGATTATTCTACAATAATAATACCATTACTATCAAAAGGTTACACAGAAAAAAACAGTTCGGCCAACAGAAAAATCATGCGGCTAAACTGTTGTTGAAATCATTAAGGAAGCGCTGATTAAATCCAGTGCCTGTATTGCGCTGTCAGATTTTTAGTCAGATTGTATCACAATTCCGCAGGAATACTGACGTATTTCAAGAGATTTCAGCGGTTCCTTAACCCTGAGAAAAGTCTGTTTTAATGTGAGGACAGCTTTGCCAGCGGATTGGCATTCAGTCCTTTTTCAATCTGTTCATCGGCTATATGCGTGTAGATCTGCGTGGTACCCAGATTGGAATGCCCGAGAATAACCTGCAGCGTTCGGACATCTACGCCGCCTTTCTGATACATCAGTGTTGCCGCTGTATGTCTGAGTTTATGAGGAGAATAACCCTGGTTGCCAAGACCGATTTTTTCCAGATAATGATTGACCATGTAATAAACGCCTTTGTTTGTCATGCGGCATCGCTTCCGGCTGATAAAAAGAGCATTTCTGTCCTTGATCCCATCCACCGGCCGAACCTGAAGATATCTTTTCAAAGCATCAACACAGGCAGGATTCAGATACAGGGATCGTTCCTTGTTTCCTTTACCTCTGACCGTCAAAATATTTTCACTATTGATATCCGCAAGATTGATTCCAACCAATTCGGAAAGACGCATCCCACAGTTCAGAAAAAAGACCAGAATACAGTAATCTCGTTCCTTGAATTCACCGTCTACAGCCTCCAGAAGCTTCAGACTATCTTCTAACGTCAGATACTTTGGAAGTTTCTTTCCTCTCTTGGGAGCCTCCAGCGATTCGGTTGGATTATGGTTGATCTGATGGGTTTTGACCGTAAGGTAATTAAAAAAGTCTCTCAGGCTCGAAGTTTTTCTTGCCCTGGTGGCTGCATTATTGCTTCTGTCCTCTTTGCAATAATTCAGAAAAAGAATAATCTCCGAGAAAGTCACGGACTCTACCATTTCTTTATCGACGGTGGAAATATCAATCTCATCAATTTCTGAATCACCCTTTACAAGACCACGATCCCGCATCAGAAAGCGAAAGAACGTCCTCAGATCCCTGTAATATTCTTCTACTGTCAGATCAGACCTTCCCTTGATATTCCCGATGTAATCCAGGAATTCTCTGATAATCGGAGGTGCCTCCTTCATCAGTTCATATCTCATTTCTTCTCCGTCCTATTCTGCCCGTTTGTTTTCCAGCTGCTAATCAAGTTGATTCTATGTGTTTTAGGGGACTGTCAGAGCCTGCTGACCAGCGCAGGAAGATCAGAAAACCGCATCAGCTCCGGAACGGCCTGCTGGATACTACCGAAGCCATAGGCAGCATGTATAAATTCAAAGCCTGCTTCTATAGTAGCATCATAATCTCCTTGAATATCTCCGATATAAAAAGCTCTTTCCAAATGATTTCGTTTCGCAAGCAAGGCAATATTGTCTCCCTTTTCCAGCAAATTGTTGCCGTAGCATTCGATATCCTCAAAGTACTTTTCAAAGTGATAATAGGCAAGAAAAGCTTCTATGTATCCCTTCTGGCAATTACTGACGATAAAAAGAGGATACCGCTGGTTCAAGTCTGCCAGGGTTTTTTCTAATTCGGGGTATAACACGCCTCCGTTTTCCCGGAGATACTCGTTTTCATATTGACAGCATAAATCCAGCAGCTCCATTCTCTCCCGTCTGGAAAGATCCGCAAACAGGATATCTGCGATACGGTCCATTGTCAGCCCCATTACCCCCATAATATCCTCCTTCGTCACAGGAGAACGATGATATCCCAGCAGACGGATTTTTTTCGTCCATGATCTGGCAACATTCTCCGAAGAATCCCAGAGCGTTCCGTCCATATCAAATATCAGTCCTGTTTTCATCAGCTTTCTACCATCCTGTTATAGATATCATTCAACTGCGACCTGTCATATTCCGTTTCGCTCAGAATTGAAATTCTTCCCGGACGGACATTCCGTGCCTTCAACCACAGATCAGCGAAGATGTCTTCTGTAATACCGTAGGTTTGGGGGTTAAAATCAAGACCATAAGTATGAAAAAAGCTGATAAGCCCCTCCGGCGTCTGCTGCTGGAAAATGCAGGCAGGAATGCTGCCCATGGCTACTGCCAGACCATGCGAAATCTTGATCCGGGGATAGTATTCTTCAATTGCGTGGGCAAAAAGATGCTCGCTGCCGCTGCAGGGTCTGGAGGAACCAGCGATTTCCATTGCCAGACCACCCATTACAAGTGCCCGTGAAAGAATGCGAATAAACACCCGGCTCTTCAAGTCTTTTTCATCGCAATGATAGACAGAGTCATAGCTCATCCTTGCCAGTGCATAGGCAAAATCCTCTACGTTGGAAGAGGTTTTTGCAGCGCACAGTTTCCAGTCAAATAATGCGGTATGCTTGGCGATTGTATCTCCGATGCCGGATAAAGTTTGTCCCACCGGAGCCGCAATGATCATGTTAGTATCCACAATTATGGCAGTAGGAATTTTACAGGCAATAGTTTTACGGGTCATTCCCTCTGTTTCCAGTACAGAAAAAGGAGACGCCAGAGAATCATTACTCAGGGAGGTTGGCATACAGATATAAACCGCCTTACTGATATGCGCTGCATATTTGGCAGTATCCAGCACTCTTCCGCCGCCAATACCGATAATCACCTTGATATCCTCAATACAGACTTTTTTGGCAATGGAAACCGCTTGGTCAAAGCTGGCACTTGTGATGGCTACGATCTCTGCCCCACCAAAATCGCTGCTGATATCACTGATTTTTTCCTGATAGATGTCAATTAAAAACTGTTCAGAGACGATAATGGTTTTCTGACCAGTAATCTCCGGAATATACCGTCGGACAATTTCATCCGAATGAAAGAACGCATCCTCCTCCACTGCCAGACAAATAGGAAGATTAAATCTTGTGTGCTGATTCATTTTTATTCCTCCGTTTTTTTTCTCCTATTGTACCATAATCATTGAGTATTTACAATCACCTAATTGATAAAAGAAGTCTGTGCCTAAACTATTGTTGTACCAATAAAACATTGCCGCATAAGCCGAAAAAACACTAAAAAAACCACTAACAATTAAAAAGAAGTGTCAATGTTTAATTGGATCATCAATATCGTGTAAGCATAGAGACTTTTTTGGGATTGACTATTCAACATAAAGAATCAATTCTGAATTTTGCAGAGCTTTTGACCAGTCATTTCCGTACGGCTCCACATCAGGGCAGCCGTTTCTGATCAGAGGAATCATTCCAAGAATATCACATTGTTTCTCCTGAATCACACGATGCAAAAGATCAGAAACATCAGCAGGATGCTTCTGAAAATTTTTCAGATTCAGACGACAGATCAGCTGCTTCTGACTGCAGTCTATGCGAATGATCCCCCTTTTCCATGAGGAAAGGTAGTCTTTTAGTGCAAGCAGAATATCAGTTTCCTTTTCTGACAAAAATATTCCGCTCTTTTGATAGTTGACAAGATAGCTGCCGTCCACCAATAAAGTTTTTTTGATCGGGTCTGAGTGAATGGAAGGAAACCACATCCATGGCAGCTCTGTATTGATTCCGGAAGCAAAATCGAACAGCGTACAGGATACTACATTGGCCGCTACAGCTTTACTATCAGTCAACAGACGGATATCTTCAGAGGACATTCCGGCTTTCAGGACCGCCTGAGGAAGAATCTCAACAGTCTCTTCTTCCGTTACCATCACTTTTGCCGTTTTGGGAATATCGTTTGACTGCAGAAAACAGGACAATGAGGCTTCTGCTTCCATGGCAGCAGCGGTGTTCAGAAGCAGAAACAGACATTGATTCAACAATATTTTCTTTCCTGTTTGTCGTTCCAGGTGTCTGAGTGCGTCCTCCACACTTTCCCCCTCGGATTGCAGCACCTTAACAGTGTTTTCACGATCCGGTTCATCTGTTTTCAGCGTTATACAAGTAATCTGATAACCTGTCTGAAGACGATCAAGACCGATTCCTTGGACGATAATTCGCTGATTCAGTTGCAGACCGCTGCATCCGGTGGATGACAGCAGAACCATTATTACAAGAAAAACAGGCAAAATGATTTTTACTGGTTTTTTGTCGAAAATCTTTATCCGATGCTTTTTTTGCCGATGCTGCAAAATAAGGCCAACTGCAGGAAATAAGGAAACAAAACATACTGCAGCGGCAGCCCAAAAAACTTTATGATACAGCCAGGCGGGATTTCCCTCAGAGGGAAAAAACAGCATCGCAGCCAGGAGTATCAACGCAGAAGTGATACAGGCTTTTTTTGTGGAAAAAGATGGGATACCTTTTGAAAAACAAAGAGCGGCTGTCAAAAGAAACAACGTAATGTTACAAAAACAGCTGCAAACAATAACGAGAATATAAAAGGGATCCAGCCTTTGCAAAACACCGGAAGCATCAATGATGCGAAATACCTGAAACCGTTGTCTGAAAAGATAATGATCGGCGGTACCGGAAAGAAGCAATGAAAGACAGAACAAAAACACTATGAGTAAGACGTTGTAGACAAGGACTCCCCGGGAACGATTTCCCTTGATATCCGGCAAGAGAACGGTTAGCGCCGCTAATCCATTCATGCGGGAGATAAAAAATAAAATACCGCTCGACACTGTTTTTGCAGACGAATACCTCACCGGCAGCAGCTGAGCAGGTGAATAACCGGGTATTAATGCTGCAGCCAACAAAAACACTCCCACTATGATTAAAAGCAGGATCATCAGAGACATTCTGGCAACGGCTTCTTTCCCCTTCATGGCAGCATACAGACAGCCTGCAAGAAACAAAGTCAGCAGGATTTTGCAGTGAATTCCCGCAGGAAGGACATCTTTCATGAAGTCAAATAAAGCTCCCAGACTGTACACAGCAGAAGCCAGGAAGTAGACTCCATACAGTAAAATCAATACTCTTCCCCGGACAGCCGATTGTGGTTCATTCATCAGCGGCAAAAATGTTCCTCCAGGCTGTCCGGAATACCTCATCAGCGGAAGCTGGAGCAAAAAATTAATCGGAATCAGCAGGAACAACGGCAAAATCCAATCATGAACGGAACCAAGTCCGGAAACGGGTGCTGCGTATAAAAAGATCATGGAAAACCGACTGACAAATAGAAGAGTAAAAAATTGCCCGGCGGTAATATAAGCACGGTCAGCCACGAGGAGAAGCATCTCCTTTCACATTTGATCCCGGTAGATTCTGAACAGGTTCCGTTTGTTTGGAAAGAGTTTTCCACCCTGCCCGGACAATAATATCCCGCAGGGCAACCACACTGATTGGTGTGATGGGTGTGGTGTACGGGATTCCAAAGCTGGTTTTCCCACAGAGGTTCACCAGTACGATTGCTGCAGTTACTGCAATTCCCCAGATACCAAACCATCCGCCTGCCAGCGTAAAGATCAATCTCAAGACAGCAGAAGGGGCATATAAATTAGGAACCACATAGGAGCTGATGGCACTGACAGCAACCACCATCAAGGTTGGGGCACCGATCAATCCGGCATTGACAGCGGTATCGCCAATAACCAATCCTCCTACAATACTTACCGCATAGCCTAAGGGCTGCGGCATCCGCAGTCCTGCCTCCCGCATAATTTCATAAATAAACAGGATGAGAATGGTTTCTGTGGTCAGGGATAAGGGTGTAGAAGCAATAGCAGAAGCAATTTTATTCAGCATGATTGCGGGAAACATCTCCGGATTATAGGTTCCCAAAGATACAAATACACCGGGCAGTAGAATCGAGATGAGAAAAGCGGCATATTTCAGAATTCGTGTAAAGGTGGCAAAATAAGCCCTGTTGGAATAATCATCCAAAGATTGAAAATGCTCAGCAAAAATATACGGAACGATCAGAGCAGCAGGTACACCATCTACCAGAAGAGCAATTCTTCCTTCTGTCAGCTTCCCGCAAATAGTATCCGGACGTTCAGAAATACCTACACTGCTGAAAAAGGAGTAATCATTTTCTTCCTCCAGAAAAGGAACCAGATAACCGGCTGTCAAAACAGTGTCCAAAGGAATCTGACGTATTCGTTCCTTTAGCTTGTCGAGAATTTCAAAAGATATCATATCTGTCAGGTAGCATAACGCAATTTCTGTATGACTCTTTTTGCCTACAATCATAGTTTCAAACTTCAGGGCCGGATTCTTAAGACGTCGTCGGATCATGGTCATATTGACACGAACGGATTCCACAAATCCCTCTTTAGAACCCCTCTGGACAATATCTGATTCCGGCTCTGATACACTACGGGAAGCATATCCCTGCAAACCGATTGCCAAACCAGTGGCAACACCATCAATCAGAATAACCGCAAAGCCGGACATAATTCTATTTTCCAGAATTTCATAGGTGTTGATTTCCAACAACTCAGCCGTGTATAACAGGCGCTCCCTGATTCTGTCCAGATATCTTTCCGGTTTACCAAAAAAGCGCTCCGACATCAAGGGCTTCAGGACACCTTCCGCAAGCACCTGCTTGTCGATCATATTATCGATTGTAATCACTGCAGCATTCAGTTCAGTCAAACGTATGCTTCGGAGAGTCAGGTCAGCACTGCCCTGAAAGGAGGAACGCAGATAGCGCAGGTTATCCTCCAAAGAAACGGCAATGGGCGTGTTGGAATCATGAAACCCACTTTGAGGAACTTTGGCATAAAGCTGACGGAGGCGTTGAAGAACAGGATACATATTAATTTCCCCTTTTGGCGTTTGCTATTAATTTGGTTGTTATTGGCTGAAATATACCTTTCGGGTATATTTTCCGGATTCTGTCCCATAATAAAACAGAAAACAACGACAAAGGGATGGCTGCAGATGTTGATATCCATCATCAGAACCTGTTTTTTATATTTCCTGATTTTATTTGCTGTCAGAATGATGGGAAAACGGCAGATCGGTGAAATGCAGACCAGTGAACTGGTCATCACTCTCCTAATGTCCAATATTGCCACCATTCCAATGCAGGACACAGAACAATCCATGCTCAGCGGCATCATTCCAATCATGGCACTGTTGATATGCGAAATTTTTTTATCCTATCTTATGCTGAAACGAACACGCATACGAAAAGTTATCTGCGGTAAACCGGTTATCGTGATTCACCAGGGAACTATTGACCAAAAAGCCATGTCCCAGCTGCGCCTTAGTACAGAAGACCTGTTTGAACAGCTGCGGCAAAAGGATATCTTTGACATCAGTGAGGTAGCATTTGCTATTGTCGAAACCAACGGATTACTCAGTGTCATGAAAAAATCCGGGCGGGAACCCCTGTGTGCTGAGGATCTTGGGATTCGGAAACCCGAGAATGATCTGATGGTAGAGATTATCAGCGACGGATCAGTGGCACCCGCATCTCTGAAAATCTGCGGATGGAACGAAAAAAAGCTCCGTTCTATTCTGGAAAAAGAAAAGACGAAGCTGCAGGATGTGTTTATCATGACCGCAGACAGCAGCGGAAAATACCGGATCGTCAGAAAGGAGAAAAACAGACATGTATAGGCTATATGGAGCCATCGCTGTGATGGTAATCATGCTGACAACGGCCGGAATCGGATTTTATTGGAATACCAATGCATCCAATCAGGTTTTGATTCATTTATCAGAGGCATATGAACTGGTAGAAGCCGGACAAATAGAGTCAGGACAAAAAGCATTGGCAGAGGCAGCGCATCAACTGACTCAGCATATTGATACAATGTATCTGTTCGTATCCCATCGAAAGCTGGATGAGATTGAACAAGCGATGAAAAAAGCAGAAGTGTCTCTGGAGAGAAAGGAAATTACGGCTTTCCTGATCTTTTGCAAAAGCGCCATAGAATTAACGCAGGACTTTAAAAACACAGAATTTCCCTCTTTCAAAAACCTCCTATAGGATCCGTCCCACAACCGCCAAAGGAGAAAGCTGCTCCTGTTTTCTGTCAGGAACAGCTTTATCTATACGATAGAAATGCTTTTTTCAATTATCCTGCGGATCTCATCAATCCCAGTTCCGTCTTCGGAGGAACAGGGAAACAAACGCACCTGCGGATAGGCGGCCAATTCCTCCTTGAGAGCTTCCATTCTGACCTGCTGCTGTGTTTTTTTGAGCTTATCCATTTTTGTCATAGCAATAACAAAGGGATAACCGGAGGAAGAAAGATAGTCAATCATGGTAAAATCATTGGCGGTAGGAGTATGGCGCATATCGCAGATTTGTACCACCAAAGCAATCCTACGCTCCTGTGCAAAATATCCTTCAACCAATTCCGCCCAACGTTTCTTTTCTTCCTGAGAAACCTGTGCATAACCATAACCGGGCAAATCCACAAAATTTGCTTCCTGTAAGGAGAAAAAATTAATGGTTGCCGTCTTGCCCGGTTTGGCACTTACACGGGCGATGGATTTCCGGAAAAGCAGCTTATTAATCAAAGAGGACTTTCCCACATTGGACTTCCCGGAAAAAACAATTTCCGGAAGATCAGACGGCGGAATCTGAGAGGACTTTCCATAGGCCGCCTTAAATTCTGCAATCTGAAAATTCATCGATTCTCACCTCATTAATTTATCAGCATTGTGCAGTCAATGCGGTATTCAGCACGGTGTGAATATCGTTTGCAAGTACAAAGTGAACGGCATTTTTGACCACCTCATCCACCTCATCCAGATCAGAACGGTTTTCCTCCGGAATGATAATGGTTTTAATGCCAAGCCGATAGGCTGCCATTGTTTTTTCCTTCAGACCACCAATGGGAAGTACCCGTCCACGGATGGTTATTTCACCCGTCATGGCAACATCGTGCTTAACCGGAATACCTGTCAAGGCTGAGGTAATGGCAGTAGCCATCGTAATACCGGCAGAAGGACCATCTTTGGGAACAGCACCCTCCGGTACATGAATGTGGATATCCTTATTCTTATAGAAATCCGCATCAATGTGCAATTGATCCGCCATCGTCCTGACACAGGTAAAGGCTGCCTGCGCAGACTCCTTCATAACGTCTCCCAAAGATCCGGTCAGTTCAATCTTTCCGCTGCCGGACATGACGGCAACTTCAATAGGAAGCGTTTCTCCTCCCACAGAGGTCCAGGCCAGACCGGTGGCCAATCCGACTTCATCCGACTTGTGCAGATCTTCATTTTTGTATTTCCTGGAACCAAGATATTCTTCGATATTGTCCTTTGTAACCTTGACGGAGCGTACTTCTCCGGAGACAATTTTAACGGCGGTTTTATTCATAATCCGTGAAAAAGCCCTTTCCAGGGAACGAACACCGGCCTCTCTGGTGTAGCTGTCAATGATGTCATAGACAGCATCATCCGTCAGCTTCATCTGATGGCCGCTCAGACCATGACGCTTCAGTTGTTTGACAATCAGATGCAGCTTTGCAATCTGGAATTTTTCTTCTCTGGTATAGCTGTCCAGGTGGATGATATCCATTCGATCCAGCAAGGGAGCCGGAATTGCAGAAGCATCATTAGCAGTAGTGATAAACAGTACCTTGCTGAGATCGAAGGGAAGGTCAATATAGTGATCGTAGAATGTGGAGTTCTGTTCTCCGTCCAACACTTCCAGCAAAGCAGAAGTGGGATCACCATGAAAATCATTTCCCAGCTTATCAACCTCATCCAGCAGAATCAGTGGATTCGCACTTTTTGCTTGCTTCATGGCATTCATAATTCGCCCCATCATAGAACCGATATAGGTTTTACGATGACCGCGGATCTCTGCTTCGTCATGGATACCACCCAGGGCAATGCGCTGGTATTTTCTGCCGGTTGCCTCAGCAATTGACTTGGCAATAGAGGTCTTGCCAACCCCGGGAGGTCCAGCCAGGCAGAGAATCTGCCCGTTGATTTCCGGATTCAGTTTTCTTACAGCCAAGGCCTCGATAATCGTTTCCTTGACCTTTTTCAGTCCATAATGATTCTTCTCCAGATGCGCTGCAATCTTTTTGATATCGGTTTTTTCTTTGGTATAGATCCCCCAGGGAAGTTCCAGACAAGCATCCAGATAATTTCTGACGACATTGGCTTCTGCAGAGCTGGACATCATTTTTTCCAGCTTCTGAACCTCCTTCATCAGTTTTTCTTTATTCTCGTCGGTTGTTTTTAACTCACTGATAGTCTTCTTATAGGCAAGAACCTCCTGATCAGTCTCTTCCCCTTCTCCCAACTCGTCACGGATCGCCTTGATACGTTCCCGGAGATAATACTCTTTCTGATTATCATCCATGCCCATTTTGGTTTTTTCAGAAATCTTTTCTTCAATGGCCAGCAAATCATTTTCATAGCTCACCATTTCAATGATTTTATCCAGACGTTCCTCTTCATCGTTTGTTTCCAGGATTTCCTGTTTTTTATGATAATCCCGGATAATATTATCAGCAATATAATCCGCCAGCTTACCGGCATCCGTCATCTCATAGACCGTCAGATACATATCCTGTGGAATATGCCCGTTGATAATGGCATATTCATTAAACATTTCCTTAATGATATTGACTCTGGCTTCCGTTTCCTGATTCTCTGGCGCAGCAATGACAGGAAGCAGCGAAATCTTAGCGGTGACATACAGGTTTCCTTCAACATATTTTTGCACCTCAGCCCGCTGAATGCCCTTTACCACCACACGAATGACATTATCGGAAATTTTAGCAATCTGAAGAATTCTCGCAAAGACACCAATCCGGTAGAAATCATCAACAGACGGTTCATTTTCAGAAGAATCCTGCTGAGCCGTAATCAGAATGCTTTGATTATAGTTTTCCATAGCTGCAGTAAGCGCCGTAACGGATTTTTTTCTGGCAACATCAAAATGCAGGATGGAGCCGGGAAAAACAACTAAGCCCCTCAAAGGAAGCACAGGAATGGTTTGCAGTTCGTTTTTTTCTTTATCCATTGTTTGCCTCTATTCTTTCATGTTCATATTCAAAAAGTCAGTAAACTTTCTTACCAAGATGCTTTCAGTGCCATTTCTGCCGACTGATGCCGAAGAAAAAGCAATGCCTGCTTTCTACAGGCTGACAAGATGGCCTCAGATAATATGTGACAAAAGCAGCACACGTATAGGAAATTGCAAAAAAATCCAGTTTTATTATAACACATCATAATCTATTTATCAAGATGACAAAATAGTATTATCATGTCTTTTGTCCAAAAACATGTACAAATTATAGCGCTTTCGTATCATATAAGGCAAAACAGTATTTTTACAAAGATTTTTTACAATTTTATCAATAAAGTGACTATCTAATTTTTCTTGAATGTGCAGAATAACTTCTGATGGGCAAAAAGGTTCTCATATTGCGATAAATCATCTAAATATCTCATCATATTGTATTTTTTAACACATTTATCAGATTGGACATTACTATATCATTTTTTTTACTATATCATTTTTTTATTTTTGTTTGGAAAAGAAGCTTTCTTTTTTCATAGACTTAATCATATAGCTTCATAAATAAGCACAAATAATCAGATTCTGCAGTTGAATTAATTTCTGCAGCAGTAAATGATAAAGCAGCCAATGTATTTTCATTTTTTGATAATAAAAGAAGTCCGAACCAACCTCCTTATCTCCTACAGATTACCTGACTGATTTGTTTTACGCATCCGGACATTTTCTCAAAGCCGGAGCATCTCAGAAGGGGGCGATAGGTATATGCATCCTCATTGACACAAGGCAAAGACATTTATCCTCTTCCGGTGCAAAACCAATAAACTTTCCATTATCCAAGTGTATTCATTCACCTTCACCAAGCCTTGGCTTTGCTGGATTACTGTTCGTCCGACTGGAATTGACAAGAGAATTAAAGCACTTTCTAAATCTAAAAAGGTTAAAAAACACAAAAGAGACCTCGCAAGTGTGATATAAATATCAGACTATACAAGGTCTCTTTTTCTATTGTTTATTCTTCTTTAATCAGCTATATGATGTCGTCGAAGCAGAGTGTGAGGGAATATCCGGAGACAATTACATTATTTTTCATCCATAATCCCCCGTCTTTTCAGAAAATGATTGAAAAACTTACATAAAAGTCAGCTGACTGGTTTCCGGCAGTTCTGCAAAGGCACCGATTTCCTTGAGCAGCTCGATAATGGTTTTGGAAACCTTTGCCCTTTGTTGGAAATCTTCAATAGAAGTAAATTCGCCGTCTTTTCTTGCTTCTGCAAGACCAACAGCGGCTGCATCGCCAACGCCGGCAAGGGCCGAAAAAGGAAGCCGGATCTTTTCTCCCTCTACCAGGAATTTTCTGGCATCTGAACGATAAATGTCAACAGGCAGAACTTCAATTCCTCTGGCAAGCATTTCATTGACAATTTGCAGAGTAGCATAGGTGGCTGTCTCTTTGGCACTGGCTTCTTTTTTCTGGATTTTACTATTGATTTCCTGCATTTTATTTCGGACAGCGGTCTTTCCCTTACAGACCAGCATCGCATCGAAATCATCGCTGCGTACGGTAAAATAAGCAGCGTAGTATTCCTTTGCCCGATGGACCTTATACCAACCCAGACGAAGGGTGGCGATCATGTATGCAGCGGCGTGTGCCTTAGGGAACATATACTTGATCTTCATACAGGAATCAATATACCATTGCGGCACATTGTGTTCCTTCATGGCATTGATATGATCCTCTGTCAACAGCTTGGTGGCCTTACCCTTTCGGACAATTTCCATGATCTTAAAAGCCATATCCGGTTCCAAACCCTTGTGCATCAGATAAACCATGATGTTATCACGGGTACCGATAACCTCCGAAATGGTGCATATCTTTTTTTCTATCAACTCGGACGCATTGCCAATCCATACGTCTGTGCCATGTGACAGACCGGAAACCTGCAGCAAATCAGAAAAGGTTTTTGGCTGTGTGTCGATCAGCATCTGACGGACAAAACTGGTTCCCACCTCCGGAAGTGAAAAAGTGCCGGTAAGAGAATCAATCTCCTCCGGGGTGACTCCCAGGGCTTCTGTGGATGTAAAAAGAGACATAACCTGCGGATCACTCATAGAAATGTTCATGACATCTATTCCGGTGTATTCTTCCAGATAGCGATAGATCGTGGGAACATCGTGCCCCAGCTCATCCAGCTTACAAACGGTGTCGTGAATGGAATGGAAGTCAAAGTGGGTCGTCAGGCTGTCTGTCTTCTGATCATTGGCAGGATGCTGAATCGGACAAAACTCATAGACATCATTCATTCTCGGCACAACCACCATACCGCCGGGATGCTGGCCGGTAGTTCTTCTTACGCCGGTACAGCCTGCTGCCAGACGCAACTCCTCAGCACGATTGACAGTGATGCCGGTCACCTCGGAATATTTCCGGACATAACCAATGGCTGTTTTTTCGGCAACGGTTGCAATGGTACCTGCCTTGAACACATTTTCCTTGCCAAATAAAACCTCCGTATAACGATGGGACTGACTCTGATATTCTCCTGCAAAGTTAAGGTCAATATCAGGTGTTTTGTCTCCTTTAAACCCAAGGAAGGTTTCAAAAGGAATATCATGACCATCACGCTGATATTCTGTTGCACAGTTGGGACACTTTTTGGGTGGCAGATCAAAGCCGGAGCCATAGCTGCCGTCATCAAAGAATTCGGAGTTCTGACATTTAGGACATACATAATGAGGACAAAGCGGATTCACCTCCGAAATACCGGACATGGTGGCAACAAAGGAGGATCCGACAGAACCTCGTGAACCAACCAGATAGCCGTGTTCATTGGAATTGGCAACCAGCTTCTGAGCGGTCATATACAGTACGGAGAAGCCATTGGAAATAATAGAATTCAGTTCCTTTTCAATTCTGGCACGGACAATTTCCGGCAGAGGGTCACCGTATTGTTTTTTGGCACGTTCCCAGGTAATAGAAGTCAGCTCCTCCTCCGCACCGGGAATGAAGGGAGGAAAGTTTCCTTTGGGAACAGCACGAATGCTTTCGATCATATCAGCAATATAGTTGGTATTGGTAACCACCACCTCGTATGCTTTTTCCTTTCCCAGATAATCAAATTCCTTGAGCATTTCGGCGGTTGTCCGGAAATAAAGCGGAGGTTGCTCCGCAGCATCAGTAAAGCCCTGGGCAGTTAGCAGGATTTCCCTGTATTTTGCGTGATGCGGATCCATAAAATGAACATCACAGGTCGCAACCACCGGAATCCCAAGTTCTTCTCCCAAGGATACGATCAGTCGATTATGCCGCTGCAGCTCCTCCACATCCTTGACCTTTCCTTCACGAACCAGATGCATATTATTACCCACAGGCTGTATTTCAAGGTAATCGTAAAAGGAGGCAATGCTTTTCAGCTCCTCGTGGCTCTTTCCATCCAGAATCGCGCGGTAAAGCTCACCGGCTTCACAAGCGCTGCCCACAATCAATCCATCGCGCAGTTTGACAAGCTCTGATTTTGGCAGCAAGGGTTTTTTATAAAAATAATCCAGGTGAGATTTGGAGATCAGCTTATAGAGATTTTTTAGTCCTAACTGGTTTTTGACCAGCAAAATCTGATGAAAATATTTATAGGTCTTGATGCCAGGCTTGGGAAGTGCCTGGGAGATCCCGGAAGTATCTGTGATCTTATACTCTTCTGTCAGCTTTTGCAGCATTACCTGAAAGATTTTCGCCAGCATAAGAGCATCATCACAGGCCCTGTGATGATTAAAATTTCCCAGCTTAAGATGTTTGGCAATGGCATCTAATTTATGTTTGGTAAGCTGAGGAAACATTCCCCTGGAGATTGCCAGGGTATCAATGTGAGAAAGCGTATATGGCAGGCTATTGCGTTCACAGACAGCCTTGATAAAAGAAGTATCAAAGGATGCATTATGGGCCACCACAATGGCATCCTTACCACAGAAATCCAGAAAACGGCTGACTGCCTCCGATTCCGATGGTGCATCTTGTACCATGGAATCGTCAATTCCTGTTAATTCCGTGATTTTTTCCGGAATATGCTTTTCCGGATTGACGAACGTTGAGAAGGTATCCCTGACCTCGCCGCCCACAAGACGAACGGCACCTATTTCTGTAATCTTTTCCTGCAGTACACTCAACCCGGTTGTTTCAATATCAAATACAATAAACTCCCCATTCAGTGGCTGCTGTGCATTTCCAACAACGGCACTGGAAGCGTCATCATTGATAAAATATGCCTCGACACCATAGATAACCTTAAACTTACCCCCACTCTTGTGGATGGCATCACAAGCATTCATGGCATCGGGATAGGCTTGTGCCACACCGTGATCGGTGATAGCAATGGCAGGCATACCCCAAGAATAGGCACGATTCACCAAATCGCCGGCACTGGTGACTGCATCCATAGCAGACATATTGGTATGCAAATGTAGCTCCACTCTCTTTTCCGGGGCTTTGTCTACCACCTTTGCCATAGAAACCCTGCATACGGCAGAAGCCATCACGGTAATATCGTGATCATACTTATCCATTTGGGCTTCTCCTTTTACCAGGATGGACATTCCTTTTTTTAATTCCAGGATTCCCTTCAGCTTTTCATTGGCATCAATAATTTTGACTGTGACAGATCCGGTATAATCTGTAAGACTGATGGAAACGATTTTCTTTTTGTTGTCACGGGTATCCCGTACATCAGTGGCAAAAATTTCTCCCCAGAAAACAATTCTGCCGGATTCCGGAGAAATATTCTTAAGAGGAAATAAATCCCCTTTGATACTCCCTCCATACACCGTAATGGCGCTGTCAGTCAGACACAGTGGATTGAGTGATGCGCCCTCTCTGATTTCAATTTCAGAGGATACGGCAGCTGCTTCCTGTGCTTGTCTGGCAAATCGTTCCTTCCGTTCCGCCGCTGACTGCATCATGCTGTCGTAATCTTCCTGTTTTGCAATCAAAGCTTCCCTGGCAGCCTTTTCTTCGTTGATTTTTTGATGCTCTATGTAGGTTTGGCTGTCCGGGTCAATCTCCAGGACACCCTCAAAAAGAATGCGATACTTCAGTCCGAACTCCTCTTTGATCAGATCAGACATTTTTTTGTCAAAATGCTGTTGTTCAAGAAGCTGCTGACCGCCGTGCTGCAAAGTGATGATAAAATCCTTGTCACGAATTCTGGCAATGGAATCATTTAGTGTTCCGTTCAGGCTGGCATAACGCCTTTTCAGTTCTCTTGTCAGCTCAGGATAATAAGTCTCATCAAATAATTCAGCGTCATATTTCGGAAAAATACGACACTGAAATAATTGGAGAATACTCTCACAGATATATTTTTCTGTCTGATACAGAACCTCTTTTTTGACAAGGGCGGGCAGCTGTATAACAATATCCATCGAGCGGGTTTGGGAATTGACACTGACATTCTGAATTTCACTCTCAACGATGGAGTCAGGAAGACGGCTGACATCTGCATATCTTCCCAAAAAATCCGAAAACTTATTCACATAGATCTTCCTTTGTTTACATTAGCTCTATTTCATTCATCAATTCATCCAGTAACCTTTCTTCAGGGACTTTTTTGAGGATTTCCCCTTTTTTAAAGATCAATCCCATTCCGACACCGCCGGCTATTCCGATATCGGCTTCCCTGGCTTCTCCGGGGCCATTGACAACACAGCCCATGATGGCCACCGTAATATTTTTCCGGCAGTCCTTCAAGCGCTCCTCCGCCTGTCTGGCAAGTTCAATCAAATTAATTCTGGTACGTCCGCAGGTCGGACAGGAAATAAAGGTAACCCCAAAACGACGCAATCCCAAAGCCTGCAGAATATCCTTGGCAGCGTAAACCTCCTTGACCGGATCGTCTGTCAGAGAAACCCGGATCGTATCACCGATTCCGTCCAACAGCAAGCTGCCGATTCCGATGGAAGACTTGATCAGACCGATTCGTTCCGTTCCGGCTTCCGTTACGCCCAGATGCAGCGGATAGTCGCATTGTTGCGCCGCTAAGGTGTAAGCCTCCTTCATAAATGCCACATTAGAGGATTTCATGGACAGTACTATCTGGTCAAAATCAAATTTTTCCAATAAGGACGCATGATATAAAGCACTGTCACAAAGCGCCTGCGGTGTGGGCTTACCATATTTGGCGAGAATATGCTTTTCCAACGAACCGGAGTTGACCCCAATCCGGATGGGAATATTATTTTCCCGGCAAGCACGAGCAACGGCCTTCACCCGGTCATCCGAGCCGATGTTTCCCGGATTGATCCTGATCTTGTCCACGCCTGCTGCCACACATTCCAATGCAATTTTATAATTAAAATGAATGTCGGCCACAACAGGAACATGAACCTCCTGTTTGAGAGCAGGAATCAGTCTGACAGCTTCCAGATCGGGCACAGCAATACGAATCAGCTCACAGCCAGCCTGCTCCAGGGCAACTGCCTGCCGGACACTGCCGTCAATATCGGTGGAGGGAACATTCAGCATTGACTGAACGGAAACAGGAGCATCTCCTCCGATCCATGTCTGTCCGACTGCTACTTGTTTGGTGTGTCTTCTGTTCAAAACCTCACCCCCTATGAGTGAAATAGTCGTATGATATCATTGACGGAAATAATTGCCATCAGCAGGAGCAGCAGAATCATCCCGATCGCATGAATCCATCCTTCCCGCTCCGGCTTAATGGGCTTTCTGCGAATGGCCTCAATGATGAGAAATACCAGTCTTCCGCCGTCCAGTGCGGGAAGCGGCAGTAAATTGACTACCCCAAGATTGACGGTAATGACCATCATGATAAATATCAGATTGCTCAACCCGTCCCAGAAGCTTCGCTGCAAACCACTAGAAGCTGCCTGTGAGATAGCCGATGTCATGCCGATGGGACCAGCAACCTCATTGAAACCAAACTGTCCGGTAATCAGTCCGATCAGACTGGACCAGACCATTCTGACAGTGGAGCAGGTTTGCAAAAAGGTTTGCTGCATCAAAGAACCAAAATCATTCTTGACACCCTTGACCTTGAAGTCCAAATGTAGAATCTCACTTCCGTTTTCGGTTTTGCTGGTAGCAAACGGAACATGATCAAATCGCAGCGTCTCGCCGTTCCGATTGACAACAAAGCTCAATTCCTTGACGTTAATTGTTTTCAACTCCGTACCATAGAGTACGGTTTTGGGGGTGCTGGCTCCCCGGGCAGTGGCAAGAGCAAAGTTCAGATCCATTGAGGTCGTTATATCATAACCGTTAATGGATTTGATTTCATCCCCCTCCTGCAGAAATTCAGAGGAAAGGGCGTTGTCTTCCATGATGGCAATCCGGTTAGTAGCAAAGCCTTCTTCGGGAACCAGAATAATCATCATCATCAGGAAGCCGAGAACCAGATTCATGACAGCGCCTGCCACAACTATCAGCATCCGCTTCCATACAGACTTATTGCCAAAGGCCCTGCTGTCTGTACTCTGGCCATCCTCTCCCTCCATGGAGCAGAAGCCACCGATAGGAAACAGCCGTAAGGAGTACAGGGTTTCCCCTTTTTTGAATTTTAAGATCTTCGGTCCCATCCCCAGAGCGAATTCATTCACTTTGACACCGCATTTTTTAGCAGTAAAAAAATGGCCGAATTCATGCAGAAAAATAATCAGCTCAAACAACAGGATTCCGATAATCACTAACGCTACGCCTTCTATATGAATCATCTCCTAAGAAAAACTATCTGCTGATGGCGGATCTGACCTCTTGATCGGCTGCCAGAATCTCCTCCGGATACAATATGTCACGATGGCCGTTCCATCTGGCAACGGTGTTTCCAACGATTTCAGGAATTTCGAGAAAAGATATCTTTTCCTCCAGAAATAGCTGCACAGCAGCTTCATTGGCAGCATTGGCAACCGCCGGAAATAGTCCTCCCTTCCGAAGTGCCTGGCGACAAATCGGAAGGCATTCAAAGGTTTCGGTATCTGGTCTGGAAAACGTGAGGGTTGCTATAACTGACAAGTCAAGCTCCTTGACAGGAGAAGACAGCCTTTGTGGGTATGTAAGGGCATATTGGATAGGGATCCGCATATCAGGAACCCCCAACTGTGCCATCACGGCATGGTCCTTTAGCTCGATCATAGAATGAATAATGCTTTCCCGATGAATCAGCACATCAATTTGCTCATCTGACACGTCAAACAGCCATGAAGCCTCGATAACCTCCAACCCTTTGTTCATCATCGTGGCGGAATCAACCGTTATTTTGGATCCCATGGACCAGTTGGGATGCTGTAAAGCTTCTTTGACTGTAACATTCATAAGATCCTTCCGTTTTTTTCCGAAAAAAGCACCGCCGGAAGCTGTCAGAATCAATTTTTTAAGGGCATTGTCGGGACAACCCTGAAGACACTGGAAAATGGCGGAATGTTCACTGTCAACCGGATACAGCTGCACACCGGCTTCCCTGACGGCAGCTTTGACTATTTTTCCTGCTGCAACTAAGGTTTCTTTATTGGCAAGGGCAATATTCTTTCCGGCATGAATGGCTTCTAAGGTTGGTTTCAGTCCGGCAACCCCGACAATGGCGTTAACAACGGTATCTGCTTTTTCATAGCGAGCAGCCGCAAGAATCCCTTCTTCTCCGTCCAATACCTGAATTGTGGTATCCGAAAGTGCAATACGGAGTCTTTTGGCACATTCCTTATCTAGTACTGCCACAAGCTCCGGCTGAAATTCACGGGCTTGTTGTTCCAGCAAATCAATCCGCCGGTTTGCCGTCAATGCCCATACACGGATATGGTGCATTCTGGCAACATCCAGCGTCTGGACTCCGATGGAGCCGGTGGATCCAAGAATTGTAATTTGTTTTGTCAAGAGGAAGCACCTCCATTCAGACGGTAACAATCGGTAAATACGTAATGAACATCAGAATAAAAGGGGAAACAAAGATGACACTGTCAAATCGGTCAAGAAATCCTCCGTGCCCCGGAATAATAAAGCCATAGTCCTTCAATTTGAAATTGCGTTTGACAATGGAAAAGCTCAGGTCACCAAGAATAGACAGAAAGGAGCCTACCAGGGCAAGAATACTCAAAGAGAGATAATTAATGCCAATGTTTTTACCGTATATCAGGTCGGCAAAAATCCAGCCAATCAGACAGGTTGCACCCACGCATAAAATAACCCCTCCTACAGCACCCTCAATGGTTTTTTTAGGACTGATTTCGGGACAAAGCTTATGCTTTCCTAAAAAACTGCCTGCAAAAAATGCGCCGATATCCGCCATCCAGGGAAGGCCGAGAGCCAGGATAAAATAGAAGCACGCATGGGCAGGATCTCTGTTTTTCATGTGGACAATGGACGACAATGCTATTGTGATAATCAATGTCATACAATAAATATATGCAAGAGAAGAATAGGATATTTTGTGATAATAAAATATCATCATGGACAGCATGATTCCCGTATAGATGTAGGCAGTCATCAACCCGAAGCCATAGGTCAGCAGCATCGGATAGGCAGCACCAAACAAAATACTGGGAATACTGATCTGCCATAAACGGAGGGTTTTGGTCGCATGGGCAAACTCTCCGATAGAAATCGTACAAATAATCGCCACAGAAATATCAAAAAGAATCGGTGCATAGGCACCAAAAATAACGACAGCGATGATAACCGGAACAAAGATCACGGCTGCCAAAAACCGCTTAGCCATTTATACACCACCAAATCTTCGGTTACGTTGATTAAAGACCAGAATTGCCTTGTCAAAATCCTCTTCTTTAAAATCCGGCCACAGGGTGTCGGTAGAATAAAATTCGGTATAGGCCGCTTGAAACAGCATAAAATTGCTCAGTCGGTGTTCCCCTCCGGTTCTGATAATCAAATCAGGATCCGGCTGTCCTGCAGTATAGAGTCGTGAGGAAATATCCTGTGCCGTCAGCTGTTCCGGAAGAACGTTGTCTTTCAGCAGGATACGCACAGCATTGACGATTTCATCTCGTCCGCCGTAATTCATCGCAATATTCAGCTGCATCCCTTTTCTGTTTTTAGCAACCTCTTCTGTTTCCTCGATCAAGCGGATAATATCCGGAGCAAAGGCAGAGCGATCTCCGATAAAATTCACTTTGATATCATCCTCCCGAAAATCCGTCAGGGATTCTATCAAATACTGACGAAAAATTTTCATCAGTGCACTGACCTCTTCTAAAGGGCGCTTCCAGTTTTCAGTGGAGAAGGCATATAAAGTAAGATACTTTACACCCTTTCGGCTAATGATTCTGGTAATATTTTTAAAGGTTTTGGCACCGTATGTATGTCCTACAGAACGTGGAAGACCTCTTTTTTTGGCCCAGCGACCGTTACCATCCATAATAATGCCAACATGCTGAGGAATTACAAGCTCTTTTGCTTCTTTTTTCATGCAATCACCCCTCGGAATTGTGATACCGGACAAAATACATCTCGGCAGAACAAAGTCTGCCGAGACAATCGGATAATGAGTGTGCGCCCATCTGCGAAAAAATGTAAAATTCCTGCAACAGCTCAGATTTCCATAATCTGCTTCTGCTTCTTCTCGGTAAGCGCTTCAATATTTTTAATGTTCTTATCGGTGATATCCTGGATTTTCTTCTCGCCGTTTTTCTGATCGTCCTCGGTGATTTCACTTTTTTTCTTCATAGTCTTCAGCTTTTCCATCGCTTCACGTCTGATGGAACGGACCGCAACCTTCGTATCCTCACCCATTTTGGCAATTTCCCTGACGATTTCCTTACGTCTGTCCTCAGTCAGTGGCGGAAAGATCATTCGGATGACCTTGCCGTCATTCTGAGGATTAATACCAATGTCAGATGTCTGAATTGCCTTTTCGATACTACGCAGAAGAGAAGTATCCCAGGGCTGGATTGTCAACGTTCTGGCTTCTGTCACAGAAACAGCTGCCAGCTGATTGATGGCAGTCGGTGCGCCGTAATAATCCACCTTTACTTTGTCAAGGACGGCCGGATTGGCACGACCTGCACGAATTTCAGAATATTCTGTTTCGAGATGCTGTACCGATTTTGACATTTTTTCCTCGGTAGTTTTAATAACTGTATTCATAATTGATTCCTCCGTTATTTTTGTTTTTTAATCACTGGGTTTCCATGTTAAAAAATGCAAGGCTTGTTACTGCTCAACAAGAGTACCAACGTTTTCTCCGCAAACAGCGGCAACAATATTTTCAGGATTCTCCAGGCTGAAGACAATGATCGGAATATTATTATCTTTACAGATAGCAGCTGCCGTACTATCCATTACCTTCAGATCATGATTCAACACTTCATGAAACGAAACCTTGTCAAATTTCTTTGCATCCGGATTTGTCTTGGGATCGCAGTCATAGACACCATCAACCATCGTAGCCTTGAGGATGATATCTGCTTCGATCTCAGCTGCTCTCAAAGCGGCTGCCGTATCAGTAGAGAAAAACGGATTGCCCGTTCCGCAGCCAAACACAAGGATTCTTCCCTTTTCCAGATGCCGGATAGCCCGATTCCGGATGTATGGTTCAGCTACCTGCTGCATCGCAATGGCGGTCTGCACTCTGACCTCCATATCAAGCTGCTCCAAAGCGTCGCAAACACCCAGCGCATTTATGACAGTGGCAAGCATTCCCATATGATCGGCTCGTGTTCTGTCCATCTTTCCGCTGGAACGGCCTCTCCAGAAATTTCCGCCACCCACAACAATCGCAACCTCGACGCCCATATCGTTCAGAGTTTTAATCGGTTTGCAATAATTCAGAACCGTATCGAAATCAATGCCGTGCTTTTCTGCACCTGCAAGGGACTCTCCGCTGAGCTTCAAAAGGACCCGCTTGTATTTTGGTGTCATCATTTTCACACACTCCCGCAAATTATTCTAACTTATTTTACACTATTCGGCAATTAAAGTAAAGCAGAATTTGTTAATTTTCTGTTATTATTCCATTTTTATCGGATACCATACCCACAAGCAGTGTTTTTTCAACCGATAATTGCCTCCGGACAAAACAATAACAAAAGCAGAGAACAAATTCACAGGATCAGAACCATAATGTCCGATCGACTTTTCAATAAATAATTATTTCATAATAAAAAGGCAGGGTATGCCATATATTTTACGACATTCCCCTGCCAAATTCGAATTATCACTTTCAAAAAACATCCATCGCTATGAAGTAATCCATTACTGAATTACTTCACCATGCTTGCAACCTCTGCAGCAAAATCATCCGCACGCTTCTCAAGGCCTTCGCCCTTTTCAAAACGTACAAAACCAACGATTTCAATCTTGCCGCCCAGTTCCTTTGCAGTCTGTGCAGTGTACTGGTCAACCTTCACCTTGCTGTCCTTAACAAAGACCTGATTAATCAGGCAGTTTTCTTCATAGTACTTTCCGATCTTACCCATAACGATCTTCTCAACTCTGTCAGCAGGCTTTCCTTCGTTGATCATCTGCTCTTTCATGATCTTCTTTTCATGCTCCAGTACGTCAGCCGGAACCTCTTCTTTATTCAGATAGGAGGGAGAGGCAGCAGCAACCTGCATAGCAATATCCTTGGCATAGGTCTTGAAGGCATCATTAACGGTAACGTCTGTATCAAACTTCACCATAACGGCAATTTTGCCGCCTGCATGAATGTAAGTAGCAACAGTGCCCTCATAACGTTCAAAACGACGAATAATAATATTCTCACCGATGGTTTGAATCTTCTCCTGCAGCAGCTCAGCAACGGTCATTTCAGTACCGACAGCCTTCTTGGTAAGAAGTTCTTCAACGGTAGCGGGATTATCAGCAAGAACAGTATCAGCAACTGTCTTAACAAAAGCCTGGAACTCTGCATTCTTGGCAACAAAGTCAGTCTCGGCATTAACCTCAATTGCCACACCGGCGGTGCAGTCATCATTGGTGAAGGCATAAGCAACACCCTCAGCAGCAATTCTGGATGCCTTTTTGGCAGCCTTGGCAAGTCCCTGCTCTCTGAGTACGTCGATAGCCTTTTCCATATCTCCATCTGTCTGTGAAAGAGCCTTCTTACAGTCCATCATACCGCAGCCGGTTCTTTCTCTTAATGTCTTAACATCCTGTGCTGTAAAAGCCATGGTTCATTACCTCCGTATAGATAAATTGTATTTTTTTCTTTAAAAAATACCCGCAAGAATTGCGGGTATTCTTTTCGTTCCAAATTACTCCTCGGTTTCGGCCTCAGCTTCTGCGGTTTCTTCTGCAGCGGCTGCGCCCATCTTGCCTTCATTACCCTCGATGATCGCGCTGGCAATGGCACCGGAAATCAGCTTTACGGCACGGATTGCATCATCGTTGCCGGGAATGACATAATCAATCTCGTCAGGATCGCAGTTGGTATCCACAATTGCAACGATCGGAATACCGAGCTTCTTTGCTTCAGCCACAGCAATTCTCTCTTTTCTGGGGTCAACAATGAAGAGAGCGCCGGGAATTTCCTTCATATCCTTGATACCGCCAAGGAATTTTTCCAGCTTTTCGATTTCAAGGTTCAGCTTGATTACTTCCTTCTTGGGCAGCAGATCAAAGGTACCGTCCTCTTCCATCGTGCGGAGCTGTCTGAGTCTTTCGATTCTGCGGCGGATGGTTGTAAAGTTAGTAAGCATTCCACCGAGCCATCTTGCGTTGACATAATAAGCGCCTGCACGGAGAGCCTCTTCCTTTACGGAATCCTGAGCCTGCTTTTTGGTGCCAACAAAGAGAACTGACTTGCCCTCTGTGGAAAGCTCACGAACAAAGTTGTAGGCTTCCTCGAGCTTTTTCACAGTCTTCTGCAGATCTATAATATAGATTCCGTTTCTTTCTGTGAAGATGTAGGGAGCCATTTTGGGGTTCCATCTTCTTGTTTGGTGTCCGAAGTGAACACCTGCTTCCAAAAGCTGTTTCATTGATACTACTGATGCCATGGTTTAAAATCCTCCTTAGGTTTTTCCTCCGCCGGGATATCATCCATCACGCAGAAAGCTGCGCACCTAACGAATCAGACCGGCGTGCGATTTGCAGATAAGATTATACCACGAGAAATTAAAAAATGCAAGCCATTTTTTGCTTTTTTATATTTTTTTATAATCCGAATTATCCATTTAAAAAATGAAAGAAATGATTTTTTGTCTTTTTATGATTCTGAAAGCTATAGGGACAATGGCTGATCAGAATGGTATCTTCTCCGATCAGCTGAATGTTCTCCCATTTGATCACAATTTCTTCTCTTCTGCCAAAGAAGCCTAAAAAACGTTGTCTCCCATAGATAACAAGGGAAAGCACCTTGGCGTTGGCCGTATTGATTTCCACATCATCTACAAATCCGATTCTGCAGCCGTTTGTGCTATTGATGACCTCTTTGTGGCGCAGCTCCGTAATGCGGCAGCAATCCATCAAGAATCCCCCTTCGGCAACATATTTCTACCAATCAGAATATGGCCGCAGGGGGATGTTTATGACGAATCAGGTGTTTTTCGGGCGAAAGGTTTTTCCTTCAATTTTCTTGTTCAGCTTCAGGAAGAGGTTTTTCATCGGAATCGTCAGCAGGATGAAAATAACCAGAGCGATCACCGTCATAACCCCAAGAATCAGCAGCATCTTGACATTGAAGGGGGCAAAATCAAACAGGTTCCAATGCTTTCCGAACAGGAAAATATCATCGCAGCAGGTCACACCGATTCCCATTCCGGTAACCATCAAAGCAAAGAGAGCAACACGGATCTTGTTAAAGGGCATGGAAACCTGGAACAGAATCATAAAGGCGGTAATTGCGGTCAGGCAGACTGCCAGTGTATAGTATTCCGCAATACTCAGACCAAACAGGTTCATGGCAAAAATACACAATATAATATTGACCACCGTTGTCAGACCCGCTGGAATGGATTTTTCCAGGATATTGAGAATAAAGATGCCTTTGATGCGGTCTTTGTTCGGTTCCAATGCCAGAATCAGTGACGGGATACCGATGGTACAGGCATTCACCAACGTCAGCTGAATAGGCTGGAACGGGAATGGCGCCAGAAGAAACAGAAAAAGAATCGCCAGAATCGTTGAGAATATAGTCTTGACAATAAACAAAATAGAGGATCGCTGAATATTATTAATCGTTCTTCTTCCCTCTGCCACCACCTTGGGCATAGAGGCAAAATTGGAATCCAGCAGAACCAGCTGGGCAACATTTCTAGCGGCATCACTGCCTGCTGCCATCGCTATACTGCAGTCCGCTTCCTTGAGCGCCAATACATCATTCACACCGTCTCCGGTCATTGCCACAGTATGTCCCTGTTCTTTCAGGGCAACAACAAATTGTTTTTTCTGTGCCGGCGTAACTCTGCCGAACACGGTATATTTCTTCATAGCTTCCCGGATGTCATCATCGGTTTTGAGTGTAGTGGCATCGACATACATATCGTAGTTTCTGACCTCTGCTCTCCGTGCCACGTCCGACACGGTAATGGGATTATCTCCGGAAATGATCTTGACCTCAACCTTCTGGTCGGCAAAATAACGCAGCGTATCGGGAGCCTCAGCACGGATCTTGTCATTCAGCAGAACAATACCGATCACTTCAATATGCTCCGGAAGCTCTTTCCCCTGAAAATCCTCTTCGGAGTGTGCCACGATAATGGAGCGATAGCTTCTGGCATATTGATCAAGCTCTTTTTTCAGCTCCGTCGGAACCTCTTTCAGAATAAATTCCGCCGCACCCATCATGTAAGAGCCCTCGTTTTCAAAATGAGCGCCGGACCATTTCTTTTCGGAGGCAAAGGGAATTACATTGTCGGATTTCATAGAGCTGTTTCCGGAGAATTTCTCTTTCAGTGCCATATAGGTGGCATTAGTGTCATCCAAAGCGTTCACCAGTCCGCAGAGAATGACAGACAGGTTATCTTTTTCGGTTCTTCCTCCGAAGGGAACATAATCGGCCACTTCCATACAGCCCTCTGTAATGGTACCTGTCTTATCCAGACAAAGCACATCAACCCGTGCCAGGGTTTCAATACAATAAAGCTCCTGAACCAATACTTTATGCTTGGAAAGACGGATAACACTGACAGCAAGAACCGTACTGGTCAGCAAAATCAAGCCTTCGGGAATCATTCCTGTCACTGCTGCAACGGTATTGACAACAGCCTTGACTAGGAAGGGGTCAATCTGTCCAAAAACCGTCATTCCGGAGTAAGAAGGAGGATCCACTCTTGGCAGGCTATACTGTTTAAGAAACATCAGAATAGCCAGCGGTAAAATGATAAAGGTCAGCCACTTGATAATTTTGTTCAGCGTAAACAAAATTTCGGAATTGACCTTTTTGATATACTTGGCTTCGGCTGCAATTTTTGAGGCATAGTTTTCACTGCCCACATGTTCTGCCTTGGCAAAGCATTTGCCACTCACCACAAAACTGCCCGAATACATCATATCCCCTGATTTTTTGTGAATAGCATCGGATTCACCCGTTAACAGCGATTCATTTGCATCACAGTTACCGGAAACAACGATACAGTCTACGGGAATCTGATTACCCTGAGAAAACTCAATCATATCGTCCAACACAATTTCGTCTATGGCGATCTGCTCCTTCTTCCCATTACGGATAACAGTCACCTTCGAAGCAGATACGATTGACAGCTTATCAATGGTATGCTTGGCACGAATTTCCTGTATGATACCAATAGAGGTATTGAACAGCATAACCCCAAGAAAAAGCATATTCTTGTAGGAACCAACACAGAAAACTGCAATTCCAAGCAGGGTATTGAGAATATTGAACAGTGTAACGATGTTGTCATAGAAGATACGTTTGACACTTTTGGTGGTCAGCGGACGATCGTCATTCATCAGCCCTTCGTCTATCCGCTGCCGAACTTGTTCATCCGTCAGGCCGTTTTCCTGTGAAACATCAAACCGGACGATATTGTCCGGATGTTTGTTTTCCTGAATTTTCTTCTTCATTCCTGTTGCTCCTTTACTGAAGTCCCCTTTATTATAATCGTTCTGCTCCGGAATGTCAATAATTCACCCGCCAGCCGCTGCGGATCGTAGACCGATCTTGGACCGATCTTGGGGCTTTGCCCCAACCCCCACCAAGGGACTTCTCGTCCCTTGGAACCATCGGCAGGGACGCAGTCCCTGCACCCAATGTCCGAATGATGGTGAAATAACCGGAAGAACGCTTCGATGCGTCCGTTTTCGGGGGTGCGGGGCTCCGGTGGAGACCTCTCAGCCAAGGCTGAAAAGCACAGACCGAGCCGACAGGCGAGAACCTTAGGGGCACTATTTCGCAAAAGTCCCCCTAAGCCGCTGTCCGCAGACAGCGAAACACCAAAGGGGCTTGGGGGCGTAACCACCAACTATTCATGCTCCCCTTACAGCAGTGCAAGCTGCTTTGAAGAATGCCATCATGCAAATTGCCCTACGATGAAATTAATCAAATCAGACAGTCATCAGGCAGCAAAACGCACCTGAAAGTAATCTGCTTTGCAGTCGATTATTTAGTTCTATACTTGTAAAGGAAATTTCTTGCGCGATAAAATACTCCCACCGCCCTTTTACCGTCAGGGGTTACGTTCCCTTGCTTTAGGTATATCCTCGGTTTCGGATTGTCCGAACATTGCTTACAGCAATTTGCACTGTATTCACATTAAGTCCTTCAGAGATTGGTGCTGTCTCCTACTATGACCTCAGCTGACCCCCGTCCGTAAGCTTTTTTCGCACGTTTTCACGCCGGACGGGTCTCTCGGGGTAAGGCACTAATCTTTCCCTCCACAACCTCT
>CACYCV010000205.1 GCA_902772955.1 uncultured Ruminococcus sp. | reverse complement strand
GCGTTTTACATGGCAATGGGCTTCAGACCGAGTGCACATCCGATACCATCTTGTGTCAGAGATGAGCCTTTTGATATCCAGATGGAACTTCCAATCATAATCTGACGGAGATTATCATGAGCATTACTGACTGACAACTATAACGGACGTTTGTTTAAGATTTCCGCATTTGCCATCGGCTGACGCAAAGATTCGCACGCGCACCGCGGACGCAATCGTGTCTCGCGCACCGCACGCGGCTGGCTCAGCCGTTTTTATTGCCCATGAGGGACTCAAAATGTTATTCTATAAGGGGATCCGGGCACGGGTTGAGATGGATATTTTCATAACCTGAAGGAGCTTTTTAAGACATTGACTAAGATTTTGTTTATATGCCACGGCAACAGTGACTAAGGGGTTGGCAGGACTTGCCCAAATCGCGGCAAAACGCTTCAAAACGCGGCAGGCAAAAAGGAATTTACTACTGTTTTACTACTACTGGTGAAATTGTGCCGAAAATATGAATATCAGCATCCATGCTTTTCCATAGGAGTGAGCACACCAAGGTTTCGCTGGAGCCGTTCGGTGTTGTAATACTGAATTCCATGCTCCACAGCGCCTCGGGCATTGTGTTGAACATACCTTCTTTGCTGGCCGGGTTGTTCGGGTTTATCCGGATGCAGCTGGCGCAGAACCGGGCGATTAACCTAGCCGTGCGGGCTATGCTGCGGGATCGGCTCCTGCAGGGATATAAGCATTATATCTCCAAAGGCTGGGCGGACATGGATGCCCGGAAAAGCATGGAGGATGTCTATACCCAGTACCATGCCCTGAAGGGCAATGGGGATATGAGTGACCTGCGGCGGACCTTCCGGCATCTGCCGATGACGCCGGGCGGCCCGCCGACGGAAGTGACGGAGTGAGTTTTTCGGGGAGGAGGTGAAAGCGTATGATTAACTGGAAAGTCCGTATCCGGAACAAAGCTTTCTGGCTTGCGGTGATCCCGGCTATTGCCCTGGTTGCACAGGCCGTGGCCGCGGTGTTCGGGTATATCATTGACCTGACGAGCATTGTCGGGAAGCTCCAGGCGGTGGTGAATGCGGTGTTTGCCCTGCTGGTGATCCTGGGGATCGTTGTGGATCCCACGACCGCCGGGGTCGGGGACAGTGAGCGGGCCATGGGGTATGAGGAACCATGGGAGGATAATAAGGATAATTGAATAGGCGCTGATTATGTCGGCGCAGGAGTTGCCGCCTTCGGGCGGCGTTTTTTTGTTGCGGAGGTATTCGGTTTCTCAATCTCCATGTTCTGAAAAATGAAAGCCAATCTGCCACCCCGGAACGGTGCTGGAGATTCTGTTTCCGTTCCACGCGGTTTTCGGGTTTTGCCGTGCAGCGTACGGATTACCAGACCAGGCTGTTGATATACGTTGTCAGGGATTGGCGATCATAGTACTGTGAGGGATTCAGGAGCACGAAGTCCGGATCCGCGCCGCGGTCGATATCATAGACGGAGCCGTTCTTCAGGAAGGACAGCCGGTTTTTCCCTGAGATCTGGAAGGAGGTTCCCCAGGCGGTGGAAACGTTCATCACGCCGCAGCTGCCTCCGCCGGAGGTTCTGCCAAGCAGCGTGACCTTCGCGGACTCCTTGAAAACGCAGGGCACCAGGTTGCCGCAGGAGAAGCTGACCGGGGAGATCAGGCAGAACAGGTTCCTGTCCGCCAGCGTGTCGCGCTCATCGAATATCCTGTCACGGTTGACGTCGGCACGGTAGACGGAGGTGGATGTCGCGCCGGTGAAGGTGTTCTTCACGCTGACGGAGGCTTCGCCGAGGAACCAGGCCATAACGAAGATCGCGGCATCCGAAGCGCCGCCCTGGTTCTTGCTCAGGTCGAGCACCACGTTCTCGACCGGGCTGCCTTCCCGGGTGATCATCGAGTGGGCCTTGATGATCAGGCCGACGGTGTCACTGTCGTCAAAATTCGCCGGATCCTCCACGCTGTAATAGTACGCAGTATCCTGGGAACCGAGGACAAAATCATCAAATGTGATATAGGCGGTGTTGCCCACTTCCTCATATCCCGGAACGCCGTCGGGGTAGAAGGCGGCCCGGGTTTCCCCGAATAACCGGTCGTTTTCAATGTACCGCCTGTCTGAAGCGCCTCTCGGGACGGATTGATCGATGCGTCCGGCCATGTAGGAAAAGGAGTGCCAGGCGGTATGATTGTCGTCCAGATAATCAGTGATCATATGCCAGACCGCCAGGTCGGCTTCAACGGGGTCCGTGCTCTTCAGGTAACGGTCCAGGCCTGTCTGTCTGAGCAGCCGGTCAAAGCTGTCGATCTCATGTAGTTCCTTCGTGCCGAACATGCAGTCCATCATCAGGCACAGTTCACCGTAACCGTATTTTGCAAGCGCTTCACTGCGCATGGAGACCGGCGCGGAATAATAGAAATCGTCTTCCGGCGTCACCAGCTTTGATATGAGAACGCACTGACCGTTAAAATATACGCTTTTGCCCTGCGGAGCCAGAATGAAATCATTGATCGTCTGCAACGGCACCAGGAAAAGCCCGTCCTGCGCATAGAGCTCTATGCCGTAATCCCCGAGCGGAAGCGTCACTTCGTCACCGTACCGGTCAAAGGAATAAGCGTTCTGCTTCTGGAGGAAGAAGGGCTTTCCCGATTCATCGGTGGTATTGACGCTGACCATGTCCAGCAGCGTGGCAGCATCCTTTTTCCGGACGAAGAGGTCGTAGTCCGTGAACCGGATCATCTTTTTCTCAAAGTCGATCGTCATGGGATAGAGATTCTCCCGCAGGAAGGTCACGCAGGAGCCTTCCTGCCGGACGGTGTAATCCTCCTCAAAGAACAGGATCAGCATATTCAGCAGGTCGTTGACTTCAATGTAGGGCAGATCCGTCGCGCCGTCCACAAATTTGAGCGGTATGACAAGCTCCGTATCATACGTGTTCTGAAAGAGCGGGAAATCACTGCCGGTAATGGTGTGCTCCGCGGCACCGCTTTCCGCAGCCCCTGTTCCTGCCAGGGCCGCCAGTGCAATCATAAGTGCTAGGATTGATGCAGCCAGCTTCTTCATACGGGATCCTCCTTGTTTTGCTTCAGGTGATGATATAGCCGGATGTTGGTGAATCGGCAAGTTGGCTCAGCATATCTGTCTTTTTCGTCATTATATATAAAACAGAACGGATCTGCAACCAAGGCGCCGGCGTACGGTTTCACCCTGTCCAGACAGACGGCGCCGGTTTTTGCAGAAGAAACAAAAAATACCGGAGTCTTTGTCAGTCTATCCCGCTAATGATCTTATCCATTGAAATTCAAGAAGACATAGTACTTCTTTGTTGAAAGCTAACATGACTTCCTATATTGAAAATTGTGAAACCAGCAGTGTTGGCCGTGCATTGGGATTCCTGGCTCTTGGAATTGATGGGGGTGGCATTTGCTCTGCAGAAGAACTGGTAAATGCCGTCAGCAATCAGAAAAATGATACAATGCGAGTACTCCCGGTAACTGAACAGAAAACAGAACATGTGATTGATCTGGCACAAATCCGCAGTCGCATTGAAATTGCAATCAAGACGAAGACAAGGGACATGAGCAGAGAAGAAAAGATTCAGTTCCTGAATACTGTTGTTACTCCAGCTCTGAACGGTGAGCGAAACTGGAAACTTTGTGATAATCCTGAGCTGCTATTGAAAGTTCCGATCAATCAGAAATACATGCTTACGATTACCGAGGCAGCGGAGTACTTTGGTATGGGGACAAAAGTACTACGCAAATTCGCTGCCGATCATCAGGAAGTATCAAT
>CACYCV010000204.1 GCA_902772955.1 uncultured Ruminococcus sp. | reverse complement strand
TTCCAGTTCGGGAACCTGATCGAGATCGTCTCTCCCCGGGACGTCCGCGAGGAATTCAAACTCCGCTGCCTCACCCTTGCGGAGAGGTAATGCAGAAATACCATTGCGGGAAAGCGGGATTTACAGCATGAAGCTGATTCGGATAATAAAAAACAGTCCGTATAAAACAGACTGTTTTTACCCACACTGTGGAGTCCTTTCGGACGGTTACGATAAATCGTTGTTTGAACTCGTAATGTAATATCTTAATGTAGTTAAGACAATTAATATATATCATAAAGGACGGAGGAAGTCAAGAATGGCCGGAAAAATTAATGAGGGATACTATATTGGGCTGGATATTGGTACCGATTCTGTGGGTTGGGCAGTTACCGACAAGCAATACAATATAAAAAGATTCAATGGCAAACAGATGTGGGGAGTACATCTGTTTGATTCCGGCAAAACTGCAGAAGAGAGACGTGCTTTCCGCTCCGGGCGAAGGAGAAATGCGAGAAAAAAACAGCGCGTCGCGCTTTTGAAAGAATTATTCGCGGAAGAAATAACAAAAAAGGATCCGGGATTTTATCAGCGTCTTGAAGACAGCCGTTTCTTTATTGAAGACAAGACAGTGAAGCAGCCTAATACACTGTTTTTTGACCCGGATTATAAGGATAAAGATTTTCACAAAAAATATCCGACTGTCTACCATCTTCGCAAAGCACTGATGGATGATAAAGAAGACCGACATGACATTAGACTTCTGTATCTTGCAATTGCGCATATCCTGAAGAACAGAGGACATTTTCTGTACCAGGGTCAGAATTTTGAGATCGGCTCCGCTTTCCAGAGTACTTTGGATGCATTTGCCTCAACCGTAAACGAGTATTTCCCGGAGCAGATCTCGTGTTCTTATTCAAATGAGCTTCAATCACTGTTAAAGCAGAATATGTCAGTGAGCAGGAAGAAAGAAGCTTTGGCAAATCTTCTTGATATCAAAAAAGACAATAAACAAACAATGGAGCTTCTTACACTGATCTCGGGTGGAACAGCAAAAACAGCCTTATTATTCGGCGATGCTTCTCTTTCCTCAGGAGATGCGGCAAAAATATCTTTTTCATCACCGGCATATGATGATTCGTCCGATGTTCTCCGAGACATTCTGGAAGACAGGATGGATATGATCGATGCTGCAAAAGCACTTTACGATTGGTCTGTTCTCGCGGAAACCATGAAGGGCTTTTCTTCTCTCTCGGAGGCAAAAATTGATTCATATAACAAACATAAGTCAGACTTGAGGAGATTAAAAAACGCGGTAAAGAAATATTGCGGAAAAGATATATACAGACAATTCTTCAGAGATGAACTGCAGAAAGACAACTATATAGCATATATAGGAAAATCACGTGCAAAGAATAACGGAAGCGTTTGCTCGCAGGAGGATTTTTACGCTGCAGTCAGAAAAGCTCTATTGCCTTATTCCGATAATAAATCAGTCAGTTCTATATTGAAGGATATTGAAGACCGGTCCTTCATGCCTCTCCAGTCGAGCAAAGAAAACAGCGTGATCCCGAATCAGCTTCATTTGGCAGAACTTGAGATGATTCTGAAAAATGCAGAAAAACATTTTGATTTTCTTACAGAAAAAGATCCGGACGGAATAAAAAAAAAAAAAAAAATACTGAGCATAATGACATTCAGGATCCCGTATTATGTTGGTCCGCTGAACACCTATCATTCCGCTGAAAAGGGCGGAAATGCATGGATGATAAGAAAAGAAGAGGGAACCATAAGGCCGTGGAACTTTGAAGAAAAAGTTGATCTCGAAGCTTCCGGAGAATTGTTTATCAAACGGATGACAAATACATGCACGTATTTGTACGGTGAGGATGTATTGCCTAAGGACTCGCTCATGTACAGCCGCTTTGACTTTCTGAATCATATCAATAATCTGCGAATTAACGGAGAGAAGATAACAGTAGAACATAAGCAGGCAATATATGAGAAGCTGAAGTACAGAAAAACAATTAAATTCGGAGATGTTCGGGATAAATTGATATCGATGGGGATAATGAGCGAATCTGATGAGCTGTCAGGGATCGATGCTGAGGCGAAGATGTCAATGAAACCATGGGCAGATTTTATAAGGATCCTCGGAGATGAATTGTGGGACGAGGCTCTGATAGAAGAATGCATCAGAACCATTGTTCTGTTTGGCGATGAAAAG
>CACYCV010000203.1 GCA_902772955.1 uncultured Ruminococcus sp. | reverse complement strand
TCCTTCCGGGCAAAAAAGAACCGCTCCAGAGCGCTCCGTAAGGAGCGTGAGGAGCGGAAGCCGCGGCCAAAAAGTATAGACCGGCAAGATCGAGCGGAACGGAGTGGAGCACGCCGCGAATCGTCCCGCGCGGTCACGCGCCGCGAATCGACAGCGGAGGCACTCCTCCACAGGATTATCCGGACAAAATGAATTTCCGTGTTTTCCTGCAGATGCCTATTGTCCGGGAAATTATTCTGTGCTATAATGATGGCAAAACCCGGAAAAGGGAGAGAATAACATGGAAAAAACAATTGCAGCGATTTCAACCGCTAACGGTATCGGCGGTATCGGTGTGATCCGTATTTCAGGAGAAAACGCGCTTGCAGTGGCAGAGGCTGTGTTTCATCCGGTTTCTGACAAGAAGCTGACCCATATGAAAGGCTATACCGCTGCTTTCGGAACTGTCTTTGACGGAGAAGAACCGATTGACGAGGCGGTTGCCCTGGTGTTCCGGGCACCCCATAGCTATACCGGCGAGGATGTGGTGGAATTGTCCTGCCATGGCGGATTGTATATTACCAGACGGGTGCTGAGAGCTGTCCTGCGAAACGGTGCCGCGTCTGCCGGAGCCGGGGAATTTACCAAGCGCGCTTTTCTTAACGGCAAAACCGGACTTACGGAAGCGGAAGCCGTTATGGATCTGATTTCCGCTACCGGTGCCCAGTCTGCCAGGGCTGCTCTTTCCTGTATGGAAGGAAAACTCCGCCAGCGTATTGACAGAGTACGAAATACCCTTGTCAATGCCGCTGCTCATCTTTCCGCCTGGGCTGATTATCCGGAAGAGGATATTCCTGAGGTGGACACCAACCATCTGACCGAACTGCTGGAAAACTGCCGCGGGGAGCTTTCTTCTCTTCTGAACAGCTATGATGCCGGCAAAGTGATGCGGGAGGGAGTCGATACCGTTATCGCCGGACGTCCGAATGTGGGAAAATCCACGATTATGAATCTGCTGTCCGGCTGTGAACGATCAATTGTTACCAGTATTCCCGGTACCACCAGAGACGTTATCGAGGAAACTGTCATGCTGGGGGAAATTCCTCTGCGCCTGTCGGACACCGCGGGCCTTCATGCCACCGAGGATCCGGTGGAAAAAATCGGCGTGGAAAAAGCCCGTGACAGGATTCTTAAGGCCGGTCTGGTTTTGGCTGTTTTTGATTCCTCCCGTCCGCTTTCTCAGGATGACAAAGAACTGATTGATCTTCTTACCGATGCGCCGGCGCTGGCCGTGATTAATAAAACAGACCTTCCTCCGATGCTGGAAACAGACTATATTAAAAAACGAATTTCCCATGTGGTGATGCTTTCGGCTTTGGCAGGTGACGGTGCCGATGAACTGGAAAAACAGGTGTCGGATATTATCGGCACCGCCCGGTTGGATGCTTCCGCCGGTATTCTGGCTACAGAACGTCAGCGCAGTGCCGCAGAGGAAGCCCTGCAGGCCGTGATGGAGGCCAAGGAAGCACTTTCTCTGGGAATTACACTGGATGCCGTGACGGTTATTATTGAAGATGCGATTCATCATTTGTTGGAGCTTACCGGTGAACGGGTGACCGAAGCGGTTGTCGATCAGGTGTTCTCCCATTTCTGCGTGGGCAAATAATCATCATAGACGCTTCAGCGGATTCTCTATTGTACAAAGCACCCCATACGACCACAAAAAGAGATCGTATGGGGTGCCTTTTCGGTTAAAATATTCCTCTCTGCAAAATGATAGGAGAGACACTGCAAATTTTTTTCTTTTTTCTGCACCCAAATCCTTCCCTGTCCTGTTATTATAAATAGAAGCTTCTGAAAACACATTCCTTCTTATCCTTCATCTCGCGAAGGACTCAAAGAGAAATGTTTTCATTTCCATCAAACAAAGGAGGGCACCTTCCATGAATGA
The DNA here is from genome assembly GCA_902772955.1 of uncultured Ruminococcus sp. Classification (GTDB taxonomy): domain Bacteria; phylum Bacillota; class Clostridia; order Oscillospirales; family Acutalibacteraceae; genus UBA1213. Next base: position 3,209 of record CACYCV010000203.1, on the reverse strand, counting down.
AGACAAGCTAACGGAAAGACTTCATAAAAAAGATGAAAAAGCATTGGAAGAAATCATTCTTCGGTTTACACCCCTGGTATCTACTATTATATATAATGTATCCAAAGGCAGTATGGCCAAAGAGGATATTGAAGAGATTACTTCGGATGTATTCATCACCCTTTGGAACCATGCAAAGGATGTACGGCCAGGAAAGCTGAAAGGATATCTTTGCTGCATTGCCAAAACCAGAGCCATCAATCGATTAGCAACTGTCAAAACCGGCACGGTTGTCAATATTGAGGACTATGATCCGGAGGATGATTTTTCAATTGCCGATGCAACGGAATCCAAGGAAATCGGAAAGGAACTGCACGAGGTTGTCAATCAGATTGGTGAGCCCGATCGTGAAATTCTGATTCGTTACTACTTCTACTACCAAAAGACTTCCAAAATAGCAGAAATCCTGCAAATGAACCTGGAAACGGTGAAATCCAAATTAAAACGCAGCAGAGACAAAATTAAAACAATCCTCACAGAAAGGGGCTTCCAATTATGAAAACAACCTTCCGGAATGAAATCAACCACATGGAGGAGGATTTCAATATTGATGAAATCACCGTCCGTGAAGACCTGGGCATTGATCCCAACACCATAAAAAACAAGGTGATGCAGCAAATTTCCTCCCAAAAGCATAAGAGCAGCAAAAAAAGGCTGACGGTATTCCTGGTGGCAGCGGCTGTTTCTACCGCTGTGGTGGGCACTACCGTTGTGGCGACAACCACCAGACAGAAGGAAGCTAATTTTTCCGAAAAATTTAACGGTGATGTCAGCGTGATGGAAATCTATGAAGCAAAGGACTTCTCCTTCCGCACTTCCGATGAAAACCTGCAGGCGGAGTACCTGGGCATGATCGGAGACGGTGATCGTGCCGTAGCGTCCATTGTGCTGACAAAAAAGGACGGCGGTTCTTTCCTGGAAACCTCCAAGGGCGTTCTCCGTCCGGAAGGTACCTTCCTGGATGAGCTTCAGCCCCTCAACCAATGGTACGGCAGCGACAACAAAGACTATCTTTCCGTTTTGTCCGGCAGCTTTCAGGACAAGGACTATTCCTACATCTTTTATATCAAGGACAGCCAGAGCAATATTATTCAAGAGTCAAGAGAAGCACTGGATTACCATTTAAGCGAAGACGGCAAGACCCTGAATTTATTTATTGATTTCCGGACCGAGGATTACGAAACGAATGACGGTACCATGGAAATCAGCTCCCGCTATCTGGAGGGCTATCAATTTGGTAAAAAATTAGCTTCCTATCCGCAGCTGGATGAAAGCACCTATCAGGAGGCTTACGAGCTTGCCATGCAGGAGCAGCTGAATTTTGAAGAAGACTGCCGATGGGAATATGCCGAAGGAAAATACAATTTTTATCAGATTGATAAGGTTCGTTATGATCTGCCCTATGAAATGCGGATTGGTATGGATTTTGATGCCCGGGTCAATCAGCAGACGCTGCTTACCTCAAAGAATGCTCCGGCGCTGCTGAAAAAGGATAATGCTGCCAATCTGAAAATCACGCCCTTCCAACTTACACTGGATGCTGAATATTTCTATACGGTAGATGAAATCAATGCCATGCTTTCCGCCGACTATCTGGAAAAGGGACTGACGGAAGAAGAAATCAAAGAACGTCTCTTTACCGACCAGCATCAGGAAATTGATAACATCGAGGCTGTTTCCGCTTTTCGGAGCTATTGGAGCGGGAACCGTTATGATACCATTGACTACAGCAATTCCAAAATTATTACCAAGGATAAGAAGGAATACTATTTTATCCAGACGGAGGATGGCAAGGGCTATGAGGTCAACGGAACCAACATTGTTCCGGTTATTGACCACTTCCTTCTTTCTTACTCTGAGACGCCGGTGCCGAACGGAGACAACACCTATAATCTGGATACCCTGAACAAAACAGACAAAACCTGTATCATCGACATAGACACCATTGAATCCGTCATTATCAACGGCAACACGGTTTATCCCACACCGAAAACCGCAGCAGAGGAAGCACCGGAAGCAATCGTCACGGCAGACAAGTCAAAGTATCAGATCAAGCTCTGGAGTTATGAAGACCTGAAACAGCTTTTGTTGAACATGAAGGTTTCCCTGACCACCATGAAGTTCCAGCGGGAAATCAGCCTTGAAAACGAGGGCATTTCCTACAGCCTTCACGAAACGGATCTGACCTTCAGCGCAACCGAAAACGAAATGCTGAACCTGCTCAACAGTCTGGAGGAGGAACGGGAAAATAATCTTTTCATTACCCGCCTGGCCGTTTCGAAGAAGGACAGTGAGGGAAAATACCATGTGGCAATGACGCTGACCAACATATATTGTACCTGTGAAACGGCGGATCAGGCAGCCGCTGCCGCTTACATTCAGGATTACGTCCGGGATGTCCACTGGCGCAGGTGCTTTGAACATTTTGTCAGCAATGGCTTTGACAATGAAATTGAAAGCCTGGCGCTTTCTCAAACGGATCCCAACTATGAATATTATCTCAATACCTATGAACGCCATCATCAGCTTACTGTGGAGCTGAATTCCGATAATGCGTCCCATGTTATCCGGGCGAACCGCACGGCCGAGCTGACGGTAACCCCCTTCAAGCTGCTGATTACAGCCGAGGCACCCTACGACGGGCCGGAGGACGAGCTGGAATTTCATACTGCGATGATTGACTGTTGGAAGTTGGAGGATGGTACTTCCAAGATTGTCATGAAGGACGGAAGCGAATATTACTTTATCACCATCAATTGCGGTGCATCTTCCCATACTGACTCAGAAGGCAACAGCACCGTGGAAGACAACTATATAGTAGCTTTCAGCACCAATCTCTTTGACAATGCAATGAACATATACGGCAACGAACGCACCAGCCAAGCCGTTTCCATATCTGTTGAGGATATTGCCTCCATCATCCTCAACGGTGACACAGTGTACTCCGGTGCGTGACCGCGCGGGCGGAGTGCCTCCGCTGTCGATTCGCGTGCGCGTGACCGCACAGGACAATTCGCGGCGCGTGACCGCGCGGGACGATTCGCGTCGCGCTCCACTCTGTTCCGCTCGATTTTGCCGGTCTTTACTTTTTGGCCGCGGCTTCCGCTCCTCACGCTCCTTACGGAGCGCTCTGGAGCGGTTCTTTTTTGCCCGGAAGGACGCTTTGCAAG
>CACYCV010000202.1 GCA_902772955.1 uncultured Ruminococcus sp. | reverse complement strand
CTGTCCGCAGACAGCGAAACTCCAAAGGGGCTTGGGGGCGAAGCCACCAACTTATCATGCTTCCTTCACAGCAGCGTAAGCTGCTGTGAAAAAAATCTATCCGGCCAGCCCGCTGAAGTGGCAGAAAAAAATTTGGAATAATTTTTATAAAAATATAGATTTTTCCGAAAAAATGTGTTATGATAAAACAGAATCTTTGGGCGGACGCTTCCGTTTGTCCGATGAAAGATGAATCCAGCCGCTCCCCTGACCCTGCGGCTATCATATACACTGTCTGAAAAGGGAGTTTTGACACGATGGAAAAGAGACTGATTTTTGTTACTTCGCCGCCTGCCTGCGGCAAAACCAAGCTTTCCAAAAAGCTGGCAACGGAGCTGAAGCATATTGTATATTTGGATAAGGATACCCTGATTCCCCTGTCCAAGCAGATTTTTGCCGTTGCCGGAGAGGAATATAACAGAAGCTCGGAATTTTTTGAGAAGGAAATCCGCAATTATGAATACGAGGTTATTCTGGATCTTGCCTTTGAAGCCCTGCGTTATGCCGACCTGGTAATGGTCAATGCACCCTTTACCAGAGAAATCCGTGATGATGACTATATCCGCGGTCTGCGGGCAAAGTTGGCGGAGGCTGGTGCTAAGCTGACGGTGATCTGGGTTGTAACGGATCCGGAGGTCTGTCATCAGCGGATGATCGACCGGAATTCCGACCGGGATACCTGGAAGCTGGAGCATTGGGAGGAATATCTTGCTACCGTAAACTTTACGATTCCCGAAAACCTGCGGGATCCTGAGGACGAGGGCAGCCTGATTCTCTATCACAACTCTACCGATGAAATGGCCGAGGCCGATTTCCGGAAGCTGATGGAGTATTTCAAGGATTACGACTAACCCGGGAAGCAGAAATACGGTGCTGCGGCAGAAGATGGATCCTTTGTCCTGACAGAGGGGTGATAAGCCATGGTGATTCTATTGTCGATGATCGGGGCTATCGCTGTGGTGGCCATTGGCGCCAAGCTGCTCAGCGGATTTCACGAGTACAGCAGCGGTATATATGATAAAGCCCGCAAAAAGACGGATCCCGGAAAGAAGAATCCAGGGAAATCCGACGGCGGCACCTCTCATGGTACGGAACCCTCGAAAGACGAACAGGATCTGTTGTAGAGACAGAGGGCGGCGACCAAACGGCTGGGGATGTTGTGATGCTGTTATGATAAGCAGCGGCTGCTTGTGTAATACAGGCGGCCGCTTTTCTGTGTTTGCCCGATAAAACGCAACCGCCCTCAAGCCTATTTGGCGTTTCGCTGTCTGCGGAGTGTGAATACTTTTGCGATTGCAAAGCAATGCGCCGGCAACAAGAAATCGTTCTGCGTTCGTAGGGGGCTTTCCGGAGGGAGTGCCCCCGCGGGCGATGTGACGAATACCTTTCACATTCAAGTGTGTTGTTTAGTGAAGTATGTTGCAATATGAATCCCTCCGGCACTTCGTGCCAACTTCCCTAAAGGAGAGGCTTGCAGAGCATTCTTCCGGTTATTTCACCATCATTCATACGTCGGGTGCAGGGACTGCGTCCCTGCCGAGGGTTCCAAGGGGGGGCGGGTCTCCGGTGGAGACCTCTCAGCCAAAGGCTGAGGAGCGCCGACCGAGCTGACAGGCGAGACCAGAGAAGTCCCTTGGTGGGGTTTGGGGCAAAGCCCCAAAATTGTCCGGGCAAAATTCATTCGTGGAATTGATTTCCGGTTTTCGCAAAAATGCAGGTTGAAACCGTGGATGAAAAGTGCTATAATAATACAGTTAAGGTGTCATTGATGCTGTGACGCTTGTTTGTCACACAAAAACGTATATCAGATGAAAGGGAAGATACTATGCGTAAAGAAAACAAATACCGTACCCATTTTTGTGGGGAACTGAGAGAATCCGACATCGGTGCCGACGTGCGGGTTGCCGGCTGGGTGGAAAATATCCGTGACCACGGCGGTGTTATGTTCCTGGATATCCGTGACCACTATGGCGTGGTACAGGTGGTGGTGCATGATGATCGCCTCCTGGAGGGAATCAATAAGGAATGTACCGTGTCCGTCAGCGGCAAGGTGACCAAACGGGATGAGGATACCGTCAATCCGAAGATTGCTACCGGTACCGTGGAAATTCATTCCGAAAATATCACCGTCCTTGGCAAGGCTCCTCAGAATCTTCCCTTTGAGATTCAGACCTCTACAGAGGTCAAGGAGGATGTCAGACTCCGCTACCGCTTCCTCGATCTGCGCAACCGGAAGGTACACCAGAATATCGTTATGCGATCCCAGCTTATCGCTTTCCTTCGCAGCAAAATGACGGAAATGGGCTTTCTCGAAATCCAGACCCCCATTCTCTCCTGCTCCTCTCCAGAGGGTGCCAGAGATTATCTCATTCCCAGCAGAAAGCATAAGGGAATGTTTTATGCTCTTCCCCAGGCCCCTCAGATTTTTAAACAGCTTCTGATGGTGTCCGGTTTTGATAAGTATTTCCAGATCGCCCCCTGCTTCCGTGATGAGGATGCCAGGGCCGATAGAAGCCCCGGTGAATTCTATCAGCTGGACTTTGAAATGGCCTTCTCCGAGCAGGAGGATGTCTTTGCCGCCGCAGAGGATGTGCTGTATGCCGCCTTTACGAAGTTTTCCCCAAAAGAAGTCTCCAAGCCGCCCTTCCGCCGCATTCCTTTTGCCGAGGCTATGCTGCGCTACGGCACCGATAAGCCTGACCTGAGAAATCCCCTGCTGATTCAGGATATCAGCCCCATGTTTGAGGAAACGGACTTCGCTCCCTTCCGCAAAAAGACCGTTCGCAGCATCAATGTGCCGGGCGCCGCTGCACAGTCGAAAAAATGGTTCAAGAATATGGAAGAATTCGCCCTCTCTATCGGTATGAAGGGCCTTGGCTATGTCAAGGTCAGAGAGGATCTCAGCTTTGACGGCCCCATTGACAAATTCCTCAAGGAAGGCGACCGGGAAAAGCTGATTGAAATCAACGGCTCCAAGGCCGGAGATGTAATCTATTTCATTGCCGACAGTAAGGAAATGGCACCGAAGTTGGCAGGCCAGATCCGGACAGAGGTGGCAAAACGTCTGGATCTGATTGATACCAGCCGCTTTGAGCTGTGCTTCATCACCGATTTTCCCATGTATGAAATTGACGAGGAAACCGGCAAGGTGATCTTTACCCACAATCCCTTCTCCATGCCCCAGGGAGGTATGCAGGCACTGCTGGAAAAGGAGCCCACGGAAATTCTTGCCTATCAGTACGATATTGTTTGCAACGGCGTGGAGCTTTCCTCCGGTGCGGTTCGGAACCATGATCTGGATATTATGGTCAAGGCCTTCTCCATCGCCGGCTATAGCGAAGAGGAACTGAAAACCAAATTCAGATCCCTGTACAATGCCTTTAAATACGGTGCGCCGCCTCATGCAGGTATGGCACCCGGTGTGGACAGAATGCTGATGCTGCTGGCTGAGGAGGAAAATATCCGTGAAGTCATTGCCTTCCCCATGAACAGCAACGCTCAGGACCTGCTGCTGGGCTCTCCGACCGAGGTTACAGAGCAGCAGCTGCGTGAAGTGCATATCAAGATCCGCTGAGTCCCCGGGATTTCTGAAACGAACTTGTTTTTGCCGATTTGGAGAAAGATCAGGGAAATCATTTTTTAAATTTTTACCCTTTTTCTGATGATCTTTGATAGAAAAAACACGAGTTTTTTGGGAAAGGGGTCGGTGGGATAACCCTTTTTTCTCAAAAATGGGTTTCCACAGGCAGAGTTTGGGACAGAACCCCAATTTTCCGGAGAAGAAAGTTGATTTCCGTGTAGAAAGATAAGGGAGTGTTGACAGTGAAAAAGTTAGGGAAAAGCGTCATGGCGTGTCTGCTGGCGTGTCTGCTGACCATGGGAAGTCTCTGTTTGACCGTTTCGGCTGAGGAAAGCGGAGCCTCCAAGGAGGACAGCACTGTTTCTCAGACGGAGGAGAACAGTGAAACCGCCGAGGAACGGGAAATGCGTCTTGAGGACAGCTTTGTGACCAACGGCCAGATGAATCTCGATGTGGTATTTGTACTGGACGCCAGCGGTTCCATGCTGAAATCCGATCCTAATAAGGTTTCTCTGGATGCTTACAGCCTGTTTATGGACCTGCTGGATGAAACCTGTGGGGCAGGCTATGTGGCCTTTACCCATAATATTGTCGAAAGCATCGAACCGGTGGATATGGGCGACGCCAAGGCAGTAGAAAAAATGAAGAAGCAGGTAACCGGCTTGCAATACGATCCCAATGGCCAGACGGATATTTCCCGTGCGCTGGAAAAGGCCAAGGAAATGCTGACCTCGGACAAGCTCAAAAAGGACGGAAAAAAGAAGGTAATCCTGCTGCTGACGGACGGTAATACCCTTGTCAACCAGAAGGATCGTTCTACGGCAATTTCCAAAAGAGAACTGAAAAATAATCTCAGGGATCTTTCCTATCTGAGTATTCCGGTGTATTCCATCGGTCTGAATTATGACGGCAAAATGAACCAGAAGGAGGTTCAGGAGATTGCTGAAGCTACCGAGGGTCTTGCCTTTGAAGCAAAGGAAACCTCGGAGCTGCTGAAAATTTTTTCCGAAATCTTCGGCACAATCTATGATCTGCAGGGCAAGGAGCTGGAGCTGGTAGACGGTAAGGTGAATTTCAGCATTGACGACAGCAGTGTGTTCAGCGTCAGTATTATTATCAAAAGCACTGTTCCCTTGGAACAGATGAACCCCCGTGTTAAGGATCCCGACGGAAAAGAGGTTTCCCTTACAGGGAATCAGGATGTGAGAGTCACCTCAACCAACAGCTATTGTATGATCAAGCTGTTCTATCCCAAAGACGGCGAGTGGGAGATGACGCTGGATAACGTCAGCGCTGCCAACTGCTCCGTTACTCAGCTGGATTTCTATTCTATTTTTGTCAAGCAGAATATCAACAAGGAATTCCGCGTTGGATTTCCTCTAACCATAGAAGCAACCATTGAAAACGGTGCCGGCGTGGTCAGAGATGAGGATCTTCTATCTGTGATGAAGCTGACCACCGTGGTAACCGACGGTCATGAATCCGAAACCGTGACGCTTACCCGTGACGGAGACAGATTTGTGGGCACCTGGACGGCCAAAAAGGCCGGCGGCTACTACTTCAAGACCCATGCCGATGCCGGACGCTTCAAAAAGACCAGTACCATGCACTATGCCTACAGCGTCTATGCCTCCGATGATGAGCTGACGAACGGTCAGTCAGACAACGATAAGGGTGAGGACAACAGCAATCAGATTCTGATGGTCCTTATTGTGATTGCGGTGGCCGTTGTGTTGGTGGTGGCGATTATCTTTATCGCTGTCAGCATTGCCAAGAAAAAGCGCCGTGAACAGGAGGAAAAGAAGCAGGAGCCGCCTGCACCGCCTCCGGAAGCACCTGCTCCCCGGCCGGTTCCCAAGGCACCGCCGATAGAAACAGTCAAGGAGGAGCCGAAGCCGGTGACCTTTGAATTTGTGGACTACAAGATTGTGGAGCATGAGGACCTGGAAAAGCTGATCAAGAAGGGGCCTGAGGATGCGTTCCACCAGAAAGCGGAGGATTATCAATCGGACGTCTCTCTGGAAGCTCTGATCAAGAAGGGTCCCGATAACGCCTTTGCCGTTGGCAAGGATGAGGAATCGTATGATGACGACGGAGACGATGAAGAGGATTATGAAGGCGAACTTGATGAGGAATATGAGGACGATGAGGAGTAATCCGGCAGTCTGATCGGGCCTCTGAAATCGGCCGCAAAGAATCGCTCCCGCCCCGAGGCGGCGGGAGCGATTGCCTGTTCAGCGGGAATGCCCGCTGAACAAAGGCAAGCCGTCGGCTTGCCTTTGCGGCCTTAACAGCAGCCTCCGTTTTTTGAGTGAAGGCGGCACAGCAATCAGGATGTAATTTCTGCTTGCGCCGATCAAAAGGAGTGATACCATGGTAGATAAAGAAGAAATCATGAAAATAGCGATTTTGTCCAAGCTGTTTGTGGCAGAGGAGGAAATCGAAAAGCTGACGGAGGATATGTCCAGAATCATATCCTTTGCGGATACGATCAATAATGCTTCTGACGAGGGAACGGAGTTTGACCAGATCAATCCGCTTTCCAATGTACTGCGGGAGGATGAGGTTGTTCCATCCTACGACAGGGAGAAGATCCTTGCCAATGCCAAGGACAGCGATGAAGGCTGTTTCCTGGTAAAGAATATCATGCGATAATGATGTCAGAGGTGAAAAAGATGAGTGAAAGTATGATTGCAAAGCTGCACACCATGCTGGAGGAAAAACAGCTTTCCTGCCGGGAACTGACGAAGGCATATCTGGACGCTGCCGGAAGGGATAATCCACAGCTGAATGCTTATGTAACCCTCACCCCCGAGGCAGCCCTGAAAGCGGCAGATAAAACCGACCAGAAAATAGCCGCCGGAGAGAAAATTGCGCTTTTAGAGGGCATTCCCATGACCCTGAAGGATAATATTTCTACAGAGAATATCCGTACCACCTGCTGCTCGAAAATTCTGGAGGACTATGTTCCGATTTATGACGCAACCGTGTGGAAGCTGCTGAAGGAACAGAATGCCGTTTTGCTGGGAAAAACCAATATGGATGAATTTGCCATGGGTTCTTCCTGCGAAACCTCTTATTTCGGCGGTGCGAAGAATCCCCATAGCCTGCAGCACGTTGCGGGAGGAAGCTCCGGCGGTGTAGCATCGGCGGTAGGCGGTAACCTGGCGGTCTACGGTCTTGGCTCCGATACCGGCGGGTCTATTCGCCAGCCGGCATCCTTTTGCGGTATTGTCGGACTCAAGCCAACCTACGGCGCCGTATCCCGTTTCGGCCTGATTGCCTATGCCTCCAGCTTTGACCAGATCGGCCCGATCACCACCACGGTGGAGGACACGGCCATTGTTTTTGATGCCGTTTCCCGACAGGATCCCATGGATTCCACCTCCTGCGGACGTCAGGGCGCTCCGGTGTGTGCAACCCTGAAAAACGATATCAAGGGTATGAAAATCGGCATGGCCAGAGAATATCTGGAGGGTGTGCGGGAGGATGTGCGGAAGGCAGTGGAAGAAGCTGCCGCTGTGTATGAATCCCTGGGGGCTGAGATAGTTTGGTTTGATCTGCCGGCTCTGAAATATGCCCTGCCGGTGTATTATATTCTTGCCTGTGCGGAGGCCTCCTCCAATTTAGGGCGGTATGACGGCATCCGCTACGGTTACAAGGCAGAGAATTACACCGATGTCAACGATATGATCAAGAAAACCAGAAGCACAGGCTTTGGTGAAGAAGTAAAAAAGCGCATCCTGCTGGGAACCTATGTGCTCAGTTCCGGTTATTATGATGCATATTATAAAAAAGCCCAGAATCTGCGGGGAACCATCGTCAACGCCTTCCGGAATGCTTTCCGGCAGTGTGATGTCATTCTGGCGCCCACGGTTCCCATGACGGCTTTTGAAAACGGCCATGCGGTCAGCGATCCTATTGAGACGTATCTGACGGATATCTGCACGGTTCCTGTGAATATTGCAGGGCTGCCGGGGGTTTCGCTTCCCTGCGGATACAGTGCCCAGGGACTGCCCATCGGAATGCAGCTGATCGGCAATACCTTCTGTGAGGCAAAGATTCTGAATGCGGCCTGGCAGTATGAGCAGACGGCAGGAATCTATCGTGCCGCCGATTTCGGCGTGAAGCTGTGAGGGAGGGAACAACATGAAATACGAATTGGTTGCGGGCTTTGAAACCCATGTGGAACTTTCCACGAACACCAAAATCTTCTGCTCCTGTACCACGCAGTTCGGAGGAGAACCCAACACCCATTGCTGTCCTGTGTGTATCGGATTGCCGGGCACTCTGCCGAAGCTGAACAAGCGGGTAGTGGAATACGCCATCCGTGCGGGACTGGCCACCAACTGTCAGATAGCGGAAATTTCCAAAATGGACAGAAAGAATTACTGCTACCCGGATCTTCCCAAAGCCTATCAGATTTCTCAGTATGATATGCCCTTGTGTGAGCACGGATATATTGAGCTGTCCAACGGCAGAAAAATCCGGATTCTCCGGATTCATATTGAGGAAGACGCCGGCAAGCTGGTACATAGCCGCGGGAGCACCATGGTAGACTACAACCGTGGCGGTGTACCGCTGATTGAAATTGTTTCGGAGCCGGACATCCGTTCGGTAGAGGAAGCCAGGGAATATGTGGAGAAGCTGCAGCTGATCATGCGGTATATCGGTGTTTCCGACTGCAAGATGCAGGAGGGTTCCATGCGGTGTGACGTCAATATTTCCGTGCGTCCCATGGGCAGCGAAACGTTGGGCACCCGTACCGAAATCAAGAACATGAACTCCATCAATTTTATCGCAAAGGCGATGGAATACGAATACAACCGTCAGGTGGATCTGATTGAGAGCGGGGAGAAGGTTATCCAGGAGACTCTGCGCTATGACGATGTGACCAACACCACGTCGGGCATGAGAGGCAAGGAGGACGCCAACGACTATCGTTATTTCCGTGATCCGGATCTGGTAACGATTCACGTTCCCCGGGAAAGGGTTGCGAAAATTGCGGATACGCTGCCGGAGCTTCCCATGGACAAAGCGAAGCGCTATGTGGATGAGCTGGGACTGCCGGAGAAGGACGCCCAGCTATTGGTGAAATACCGTGCGGTTGCGGAATATTACGAAAAGGCCATGGAGGGAACGAAGAATCCCAAGACGGCGGCGAATTTCATTATCGGGCAGATTTTCCGGACGGTAGAAAACGAAGCCGAAAAGGAAGCCTTTGATATCAAGGTGAGTGCCGAAAGCCTGAACGAGCTGATCAGACTGATTGACGACGGAAAAATCAGGATGAATCTTGCCAAATCCACCCTGGACAAGATGCTGGAGAGCGGGAAGAAGCCCAGTGAGCTTTTATCGGACAGCGACATGGCCGGTCTGGATGACAGTGCCCTGAACGAGCTCTGTGAGAAAGCCATTGCAGAAAATCCGAATGCAGTCAACGACTACAAAAACGGAAAAGAAAAGGCCATCAAGGCACTTGTTGGCTACGTCATGAAAAACAGCCGCGGCAAAGCCGATGCCGCTGCCGCCGAAGCAAAAATCAAATCCATGATTTAAAGCAACACCGCCTTAAGAAACCAGTGAATCAATCACGCCTTACATCTTTTCTGTCATTTTCTTTTAAAAACGGCTTTGAAAAGTGTAACTGCCCCATCATCGAATAAAAAACGGCCCGACACACTCTAAAATGGTGTGTCGGGCCGTTTTTTGTCCGGAACCCCTTTAGGGCTGGTTGTCGGGAATTTTTGCTGCTCGCTGTGCCGCTGCTTTGCGATCCCGTTCGAGGATTCTTTTTTTGCGGACGGCGACACGGAGGATATCTATAACCGGAAAAACGATCAGTCCAAGTCCCACCAGGGCAATGATCAGGGAGGAGGAATAGTCCACCATTTTATAGTCGGCTTCATCCTCATTATAATAAACGAAAACCGTCTGTTTCTCACCGTATGGATGGGCGCCGGCATAGGTTTTCTCATCCTGTGTCACAAACCGGTAACTTTTTTCACTGTCGGGATTTGAGATTTGCCATGTCAGCTTGTAGGTGTAATAGGTTTCATACTTGTCCGTTTTTGAGTAGTTGGTATCGTTCTTGTTTTTCAGGCGTGTGTGCATGCTTTCGTCCACCGAAACAAGCACCGCTTCGCCGCTGTACTTGTGTTGGGCAAAGAAATAGTCCTTCCATAGGAATAGAGCCACAAGGCAGGCAATGATGCCGATTCCCATACAGATCAGATGCCAGATCTGTACGGTTCGCTCCCTTGATGTCTTTTTCAGCCAGCTTTTCTTTTCAGTCATAGAAAGCACATCCTTTCGTCAGAGGTGCAGGTTTTCACCGCCGATGCTTCCGTGGGATATATTTTTATGATAACATAAATGTCAGTGATCTTCAATGTCTGTACAAATAAATACGTGGCGTGTAACCGCATGTGAAACAAATCTGTCATTTTGCCCGCGGTGGTACCCCCGCCTGCGGCTTCCACCCCACACAGCGCATTCGGACCGGAAGTTTTTTTCGGAATGATTTTACACCAACGAAATAATCGGAGGACAAGCCCTTTCGGACTCATCCTCCTTAAAATGCTTATTGAGCTGTTCATCCAGAATCGGATCATTCGTCTTTCTCAAAAATAAGATCGACTTTATCCTCCGTAATATTGCCGCTTCTTAAAGGGAACCAACCGACATAGCGGTATCCCTTTGCAGCGTACTCGTCAATAACAGCACGATGATCTTCAAATTTTGGTTTGATAAGACCCTTGCCTGTTAAATTGAACGAAACGTATTCGTATTTTTTCATAATGATACCTCCTGCTTTAATCGATCGCTGTAATCACGCACCGCTTTTTGGGAAAGGGGGTGCGGGTGTCCGGTGGACACCTCGACCGAAGGTCGAAGCACCGACCGAGCCGACAGGCGAGAAGGGGGAGAACCTTTTTTTCTCGTGAAAAAAGGTTTCACCCAGTAGTTATCACTCACCGAAATACCTCTTGAGAAGGCCAGCAAAGCCTGCGCCGTGACGAGCCTCGTCCTTTGCCATTTCGTGAACGGTGTCATGGATAGCATCGAGATTCTGCGCCTTTGCCTTCTTTGCCAACTCAAACTTGCCCGCACAGGCACCGGTTTCGGCGTCTACACGCATCTGCAGGTTCTTTTTGGTGTCCGCTGTCAGTACCTCGCCCAGCAGCTCGGCAAATTTGGCGGCGTGCTCGGCTTCTTCAAAGGCATACTTTGTGAAGGCGGCAGCAATTTCCGGATAGCCTTCTCTGTCAGCCTGTCTTGCCATAGCGAGATACATACCGACTTCGCTGCATTCACCGTTGAAGTTGGCAACCAGCTCCTTGTAGATTTCAGGATCTACGCCCTTGGCAACGCCAATCTCATGAACCGTTGCGAAGGAACCGGCAGTAGTTACCTCGTTGAATTTCTCCTTGGGAGCCTTGCAGATGGGGCACTGCTCAGGAGCCTCGGCACCCTCATACACATAACCGCACACGGAACAGACAAATTTTTTCATGGTAATCATCCTCACTTTTCTTTTTTTATATATCACGGCAGCCGGAAAACCAGGTCACAAGCTGCCATTGGATATCCCTTTCTGAGCACATTGCCGACAGAAACCGTAAAAAACTACGTTGTGGGAGATGACAGTCACACCGCATTCCTTTTCCACAAAGCTGCAGACGCTGCTTTCGATCAGTGCTTTTCCGGCGGGAATGTCCATGATGGAAAAGCATCCCTGGCAGACAAAATGGGAATGGGGGGACAAATCCGCATCAAATCGCTCCTGACCGTTAAAGACACCCAGGGAACGAACCGTTCCGTTCTGCTTAAAAACAGTGAGATTGCGGTACACGGTTCCCAGACTGAGATCGGGCAGCGATGGTTTCAGATGCTCATAGAGCCATTCTGCAGAAGGATGAACCCTTGAGGAGGCGAGTGCCTGAAAAATGGCTTCACGTTTGGCGCTGAAATTGCGCTTTATCTGCATTTTCATCACCTCAAAACAATAACAGTTCCTGTTTATTAATCAATATACCACAAAAGGTTTCCCATGTAAATAGGGAAATGAGAAATAATACATTATATCCGAATGAATATTTTACAATAGTATTTTGAAGCGAATTGTCGTAAAAAATTGTATCCGAAGGGATTCAGGGGCACTCCGCCGCCGGTCAAAATGACGGCATGACCAGCGGGACATCCAGATAATCCGCAATGGAAACGGCAAGATTCTCCGCGATTTCCTCCAGATTGTTCCGAATCCACTCTGCGTCTTGGGGATTGTCATGATAGGCAAGCTCGATCAGAATAGCCGGAGCCTTTGTGCGGGCTATCTCTCCCAGAGAAGTGGTTGGGATGGTTGTAACTTTCTCCGGCAGTGGATAGATTTCCTTGAGATTGTTGGCAAAAAGGTTGGCTGCTGCTTCTCCTTTGACGCTGCCGGGATAATAATAGACCTGAGAGCCTCTTACCTTTCCGCTGCTTTCCCCCGGGGCAGCATTGGAGTGCAGCGCCAGATGCAGTCGGTAGCTGTTTGCGTTGGAACGTCGGATCGCGCCGGTGAAGCGCTCCGACGGGTCGTTGCGGCCGTAGGTAATCCCGCTGGCCTCCAGATAGGGAATAATGGCATCGGTAATCAGATTCATATAATACTCTTCATTGCCGCCATCTACATAGGAATTGAATTCCTGGGCGGACGGACTCAGAAATACCTGTGGCATAAAAAACCTCCGTTTCTGTGGTTTGTATCAGTGATTAGTTGTTCATCCCAAGTCGCTGTTCAAAGAATTCCCGGGAGGATAGCGTTCCGGGGCGCAAAAACCGGTGAAGATGAAAATAGTCCTCCTCATTCCGGAGTACATTGACCTTTTCTTCACAATCCATGGCCGCCTGAAACCCTGCCTGCCGGATGATGTCTTCGGCTTCCTCACCTCCTGCGCCGAAGGGATAGACCATACAGGTGGGGCGAACCCCTGTCTTTTGCTCCATGGTGTTCACCAGGGTCCGGAGATCTGCCTGCAAACGTCGGGCATACGCTTCCTTATCCTCGTTTTTCCGCCGGGAAATGCCCTGTACGCCGTTTTCCAGATGATGCAGATCGTAGCTGTGGCACTGCAGCTCCCAGACGCCGCTTTTTGCCATTTCCTTAATCTCCCGCCATCCGCACTGGGCATACAGGGGATCCTTATCACTGCTTTTGTCGGCTTTGTCCGCTTCGATCCCGATGGGGGACAGTACGGCACGGCAGCGGTACTTTTTCAGCAGCGGATCCGCATAGAGATAATTGTTGTAATACCCATCGTCAAAAGTCAGCATGACGGACTTTTCAGGCAGCGGGGTACCGTTGTTCAGATATGCCAGCAGGTCGCTGACCACAATGGTCTGATAGCCGTTGTCACAAAGATAGCGCAGGTCGCTCTCCAGAACCTCCGGATCGATCATGTATTGGTTCTGCCGGGATTTGTCTTTGATAAGTCCGTGGTACATTACGATCCGCAGCTCAGGGGGAGATGCTGTACCTGCTCCGGCGGGTTCGGCAGTTTCAGCCGGAATGGACGGCAAAACAATGCCCCACAGAAAAAACAACACCAGCCCTCCCGTCAGAAGGACAGTCATCAGCAGAAGACACGGCCGATGAATTCGGATGGTCCGGTACATATTGCTCCCCCTTTGAAAATAATAAAAAGATGTTTTAAAAAAGATTCTGTCTAAAAAATATTGCTATTATGTGGAATTTATGTTATAATAGACTATATTTCGGAGGCTTTAGTTCTTTCGGGAGCCATCACAAGCCATGAGAGTGGGGTTGTTATGACGAGTTCTAAAAGTAAGCTGACTTCCTTCTTTGTCGGTACCCCTGATTATAATGATGATAAGGATTATGCCGCCTTTGCTTCACTGACGGCGCCTTTGAATATGTTTTTTCTGATCTGTCTGGTGCTGCATACGGGCTACCTGATGGTTTTTGCCCTTTTCCAGATGAATCTCATGCTGCTGTTTGATCTGGTAGGTGTTGTTTTTTACACAACCTTTGTTATTCTGCTGAAGCATTTTAAGGGATCATGGCTGCCGTGTACGCTGCTGACGATATTGGAGCTGTATCTGCACCAGATCTGCTGTGTGGCGCTGTTCGGACTGGAACCGGGATTTCAGTATCTGATGATTCCCCTGATGCTGCTGGCGGTATGTATCAGTGCCAACAAGGGCAGGGCTGTCAAATTCCTGCGGGATGCTATGACGGTAATCGCTTCGGTGACATTTATATTCCTGATGCTCCGTTTTAATGACTACCGGCCTGCTATGTACCTGCCGCCGATGGTAACCACAGGCCTGTTGGTTGTCAACTGCGGCACCAGCTTTCTGGCGGCTGCTATCTATGCCGGAAGAGTGGTGTATTCCATCGACAATAAGCGCAGCGAGCTGGATGTCAGTGTGGATCAGAAAATTGCCTACATTGAACGGATGCAGAACCAGATTATCATCAGCTTCGCCAACATCATTGAAGCCCGGGACGGCAACACCGGAAAGCACGTTATCCGCACCAGTGAATATGTTCAGGCCCTGGCAATGGAAATGAAGCACCGGGGAGACTACCAGGATATTCTGACGGACCGGTATTTACAGAATACGGTGCTGTCGGCACCTTTGCATGATATCGGCAAGATTACGATTCCCGATGCGATTCTGCTCAAACCGGGAAAGCTGACAGACAAGGAATTCAACGAAATAAAGAATCATACTATCAACGGCAAAAAGCTGATTGAAGAATCTATGTCGGATATCGAAAACGAGGATTTCATTAATGTGGCAAAATCCGTGGCACTTTATCATCACGAATGCTGGAATGGTAGCGGTTATCCCTATGGCATCAAGGGTGAAGACATTCCCCTGTGTGCCAGAATCATGACGATTGCGGATGTCTTTGATGCACTGGCGGCCAAACGGGTCTATAAAGCCGCCATGCCGATTTCCGAAGTGTTTTCGATTATTGAATCCGAGCGGGGCAAGAAGTTTGACCCGGTGGTGACAGATGCATTTTTAGCGATTCGTGAGAGCATTGCCGAAATAGCCAGCACCAACGCCGACTGATCGGTATCTCCCGTTTTTACCTGAAAGACCGCTTTGCCGGGGCTGTTTTCGGAGCCAGGGACCCTGTCCCCTGCAAGCCTTTTGAAAAAGGCTTGAGCGAAAATTTTTGCCTTGGCAAAGCGGTTTTGCGGTTAAAAAAATACCACCCCGATGCGCCCCGTAAGGGGTGTGAGAGGTGGAAGACGCGGCAATAGACTAAGACACGTCAAAACGAAGCGAAACGGAGCGCTGCCGCGAACACGTCCTGTGTACGCAGGGGGCTTTCTGATCGCCCCCTGCATCCCTTCGGATAGAAAATCTATGAGAAATTTAAATGAGTGAATCATTCAATCCCTCCCTGGGAGATATTGCTTAGTTGAGAATTTTTCCCAGCAGCTTATGCTGCTGGGAAGGAAGTAAGAATAGTTGGTGGCTTCGCCCCCAAACCCCCTTGGTGTTTCGCTGTCTGCGGACAGCGACCAGGGACGCTGTCCCTGGACCCTGCAAGCCTTTTGAAAAAGGCTTGAGCGAAAACTTTTGACTTGGCAAAGCGTATTTTCGGTTATTTCACTATCATTCAGACACCGGGTGCAGGGACTGCGTCCCTGCCGAGGGGTCCAGGGGGCGAGAAGCCCCTTGGTGGGGTTTGGGGCAAAGCCCCAAGATTGCCCGGGCACCGGGCGGAAAAGGAGAGAAAAATATGGAAATACTGGCACCGGCAGGAGGGCCGGAATCAATTCTTCCGGCAGTCAGATGCGGAGCGGATGCTGTCTATCTCGGAGCAAAGGAACTGAGTGCGAGAGTGTCCGCCAAAAATTTTGACAGGCAGGAACTCAGAGAAGCGGTTGATTATTGCCGGGCAAGAGGCGTGAAAGTCTATCTGGCGTGTAATACCCTTGTGCGGGATGAAGAACTGACTCAGGCATTGAAAAACATCGAATACGCCTGTTCGCTGCCGGTGGATGCCCTCATTGTGCAGGATGTGGGATTGGTAACGCTCATCCGCCGGATGTGTCCGGAAATGCGGCTCCATGCGTCTACCCAGATGTCTGTCCATACTCTGGAGGGAGTCCGTCTGCTGGCGGAAATGGGTTTTCGGAGAGTGGTGCTGTCCAGAGAGCTGAGCCGGGAGGAAATCCGGGAAATCGTCGCCGAAAGCCCCATTGAAACAGAGGTCTTTGTCCATGGAGCGCTTTGTATGAGCGTGTCCGGACAGTGCTATTTCAGCGCTGTGCTGGGGGGCAGAAGCGGCAATCGCGGTGCCTGCGCCCAACCCTGCCGTCTCCCATTCGGGGTGGAGGGAGGTACCGGTCATGATCTGAGCCTGAAGGACTGTTCGGTAATTGCCCATCTGAAAGAACTGGAGGCCATGGGTGTGGCTTCCGCTAAAATCGAGGGACGCATGAAACGTCCCGAATATACCGCTGCGGCAGTGGCGGCCTGTCGGCAGAGTCTGGATACCGGCAGCACTGACCCTGCTCTGATGCAGCAGCTGGAGGCGGTTTTTTCCCGCTCCGGATTTACCGACGGTTATTATACCGGAAAACGAGGCGTGAATATGTTCGGCGTCCGTTCCAGAGAGGATGTCCTGTCCGCTACCGGTAAAGTCTTTCAGTCCGTTCATGGACTCTATAAGGATGAACGCCAGTCCGTTCCCCTGGAGGCAGAGCTGTCGGTGAAACGGGGAGAACCCAGCCGCCTGACGGTGAAGGACGAACAGGGAAGAAGCGTTACTGTGCAGGGCGCCGTTCCGGAGGAAGCCGTCAAGGTGCCGCTGACATTTGAAAAATGTGAAGCCTCTCTCCGGAAAACTGGCGGGACTCCCTTTTTCATCCGGGAACTCCGGGGAGAACCGGAGGAGGGTCTTTCCCTGCCGGCTCTGGCACTGAATGCCCTGCGGAGGGAGGCGTTGCAGAAGCTCCTGGAACAGCGCAGCCGGAAGGATCCGGTTCCCTTTGTCTGGGCGAGCCTGCCGGAGAGCCATACCCGCAGCGGTAAGCTGCTCCGCTATGTGAGGGCGAGATTTCCCCATGGAAATGTGCCGGATGCTTTTCTGGACTGCGAGCTGATTTATGTGCCCCTGTCCCTCCGGGACGAAGAATATAATTCCCTGATGGACAGAGGCTTTGCGGTGGCGGCGGAAATTCCCAGGGGAATGTTCGGGATGGAGCAGCAACTTTTCCGGCGTCTTCGTGAACTCAAGGCTATCGGCGTGGAAGAGGTACTGGCCAACAATCTGGGCGCCGTTCAGATGGCAAGAGAACTGAACATGGATATTCATGGTGGATTCGGTTTGAATCTGACCAATACGGCTTCCCTGGAGTGGGCGGAGTCCATGGGTCTGATGGATGCCGAGGTTTCCTTCGAGCTGACCTTGCAGCAGATCCGGGAGCTGGGGGGCAGGATTCCCATCGGCATTCTCAGCGGCGGCAGGATTCCCCTGATGCTCACCCGCAACTGTCCGGCGGATAACGCTCCCGGCAAAGCCCCCATGGAGCTTCACGACCGGAAGGGTATGATTTTCCCGCTGCAGACTTGCGGCAGCTGTACCGAGGTTTTGAACAGTGTTCCCTTGGAGCTTTCCGACAGAAAACGGGAATTGTCGGGAATTGATTTTGAGGTTTTGCGCTACAGTGTTGAAAACTCGGTGGAAACAGTGGATAGTTTCGAGATTTTCAACAGTCAAAAAGGTCGCAAAAGCGGTTTTACACGCGGATTATACTACCGTGGTGTGGAATAGTGCAGTTTGTTGAATCCTGATGTTGAAAGCGTTGACAGCAGAATTTCCATATGTACGAAAATGACAAAGCGTTTTCCGACACAATCCCGAAGGGTGCCTTTGCCTTTTTTATTAATGAAACGGAGTGTAAATAAATGAAACAGAATCTTGTTAAAGTAAAAAAAGTCAGAGAAAATGCGGTGATTCCCCAAAGAGCCACGGATGGTTCTGCGGGAGCGGATCTGACTGCCTGCCTGGAGGAGCCGCTGGAGCTGCTGCCGGGCAAGCTGGCGAAAATTCCCACGGGTATTGCCATTGAACTAGCGGATCCCGGACTGGCAGCGTTTTTGTTCGGAAGGAGCGGACTGGGAGTCAAGCACGGCATTACTCTGTCCAACAGCGTGGGTGTGGTAGACAGCGACTACCGTGGTGAAATCTGTGTCGGTCTGTGCAACGTGTCTGACGAGCCTTACACGATCCAGCCGGGAGAAAGGGTGGCGCAGATGGTGATCATGCCTGTGATTCAGGCGGAATTTGTCGAAGCGGAGACGCTGGGAGAAACGCAGCGGGGAGAGGGCGGGTTCGGTTCCAGCGGAAAATGGTGATTTTGCCGGAATGTGTCGCCTGAATTCATTTATTTGAACAAAAAAACAAAGACGGCTCCTGCGATTTTTCATGTGAAAGTAGAAGTCGGAAAAGTGACAATTTTTTTGTTGATGTTCCCTTTTTTTAAGGTTATAATAGAGTCTGGAATTTTGGAAATTCCGTCTGATGCGGAAAAGATGATTCTTCTCAGGCGGACAGAGCCTATGGGCTTTGAAAGGGGCAACAAGAATGTTTTCAAGGGATATAGGAATTGATCTTGGTACAGCGAATACGCTGGTATATATGAAGAATAAAGGCATTGTCATGCGGGAACCCTCCGTAGTGGCGGTGGATGTCCGGAACGACAGCGTACTGGCAGTAGGACTGGAGGCCAAGGAAATGATCGGCAGAACGCCGGGCTCCATTGTGGCGGTACGTCCCCTGAAGGACGGTGTCATTGCGGATTTTGATATTACCGCAACCATGCTCAACCGGTTTATCCGGCGGGTGGTGCGTTCCTCCGGTTTCAGCAAGCCGAGAGTGGTGGTGTGCATTCCCTCAGGCTGCACTGAAGTGGAGCGCCGTGCGGTAGAGGATGCCGTCAGGCAGGCAGGCTCCAAGCAGGTGGAACTGATTGAAGAGCCTATGGCAGCGGCCATCGGTGCCGGGCTTCCGGTAGAGCAGCCCACAGGCAGCATGGTGGTGGATATTGGCGGCGGCACCTCTGAGGTGGCGATTATTTCCCTGGACGACATCGTTACCGCCTGTTCGGTAAGAGTAGCGGGAGACAAATTTGACGAGTCCATCATGCAATATGTGAAGAAGAAATATAATCTGCTGATCGGTGAACGGACGGCAGAGGAAATCAAGGTCAGCATCGGTTCGGCCTATCCCTATGAGGGAGAGGGCAGTATGCAGATCAAGGGAAGAAACCTGATGGACGGCTTGCCGAATGATGTGGTTATTTCGGCGGCGGAGGTCAGGGATGCCCTGGCGGACCCCTTATCGGTAATTATCGAGGCCGTCCGGACTACGCTGGAGCAGTCACCTCCGGAGCTTTCGGCCGACATTATTGACAACGGCATCATGCTGACAGGCGGAGGTGCGCTGCTGCGCGGTCTGGATTTGCTGGTTGCCCAGGAAACGGGAATGCCCGTCCGTGTGGCAGAACGCCCTCTGGACTGTGTTGCGGAAGGCGCCGGACTTCGTCTGGATCGTCTGGCCTACAGCGGAAAACCCGGCAAGAAGCGCAGATAAAATGTCCGCTGAATCTTGGGGTTGCGGCGGGTGCCCCCAGGACGTGTTCGCTTCGCTGACAACCAACACTCAGTATAACCAGACTCCCTCTCTGAGGGTGCTGTCGGCAAAGCCGACTGGGGGAGTGGGAAAGTAAGGACTTCACTAAACGATAAAACCTGATGTGAAACGAATATGTCACATCCTTCGTCCCAGTGTCTGAGCATTTCCTTCGACTTGTCTGTGGGGGGCTTCCCGGTCGTCCCCCGAACCCCTTTGGATACAATACTATTTTAATTTTCCATTTCCCAGATTTCACATTTCAATTACTGCCGCGGGTGCGCACCGCTCGGAAGGACGCTTGCAGCCTCCCCTGACGCGGCGCTGTTTTATTATTTTTCCAACCATACCCGGCTGGGAACTGTTGCCGCCGGTATTGCCTATGCCTGCGGTATTCCCGCCTTTTGCTGCCTGATCGGATTTCTGACGCAGGGAAATCAATTTTTAAAGATATACCTGAATCCGTGAAACTCGATTGTATAAAAATGTTTTAAAACCCGCATGAAATCAAGTGTTTTAGGTGTTTTATCATATATGATTTT